>JAFAVL010000284.1 GCA_019242465.1 Chroococcidiopsidaceae cyanobacterium CP_BM_RX_35
AGCGCAGGTCGCTCACAGTATTGAAGAGACATTCACCAAGCTTTACATTGAATTCGGTTCCATGAGTGAAGCACTGCATCAAATCTTACCTTGGTTTCCTTTGTTTGAAATTAGTGCAGATGTGTTTGCAATTCTCAACTATTTAATGATTGCCTTAATGTTAGGTTTAGTTCCTGTTGTGGAGAAAGGCAAGCGACTAGGTCTTATCTTTATGTGGAGTTGGGCAACTATTGAGATATTAAATGGAGCTTTTCATATTGGCACTTGGCTGTTTCTGCATAGATACTTTCCTGGTGGAGTATCGGGACCAATGTTGTTTGTCTTAAGTGTTCTCTTTATCCAGCAACTTCGAGCTACTTCAAATCAGACCACGCAAGTAATTCCGTAATCACACGTCACCTAATTCAAATATGTCTTTTAAAGATTTCTTCTCAGATTTACCTTGGTTAGGCAAGAGCTTGGTAATCCTTTTGTCGTCGATTTTGGGTGTTCTAGCAATCGCAATCATTTATACCAGAGCTTGGGTGGGAGACTTGATCGCTCATTTTCTCTGGACTGGAGTAATACTAACAGGCTTATTACTATTGTTTGTGGTGACTATTCAACTAACTTATGCCAATAACTGGGCTGGAGCACCCATCGTCCTCAAACCGATTCATACACAAGGAGATATAGTTGGGCTTATCTTCATTCAAGGAGAAGGAATTCCGATTGAGCGATACTGTCCAGTTGCACGGGCTATTCAAGCGGTTGCCTCTAATTTAGAAATTTGGGTTGGCATTCCACAATTCATTGGTGACTCTCCCATTCCACGGGAAACTGGATTAGCAATTGGTAAGGTGCTCCATGAGATGGAACGGGAAGGAATGCCATCTACCAACAACCTTTTCTTCATTGCTCATTCTGTTGGTGGAATTGCCATTCAAAGGTATCTTAACAGTTTTCCTGATGATGCCAAAGGGCAGATATTAATGGGGTCCTTTTTACGTAAATGCTATCTCTCAAACCTGAACAATCAAGGAAAAACAGTAATTCAATATACTGTTCCTACCTTAACCATTGGCGGTACTTTAGATGGTCTGACTCGAATTACACGTATTGCAGCAGCGTTTTGGTATCAGCAGATTAATTCATCCCAATTTACTGATGTGGGCAATTTTCCCGTGATAGCAATTGATGGTGCAAGTCATATGCAGTTTGCCTCTGGCGAAGCAACTTCTTACGTTGCCGACTTTGACCTCAAGCCTCAAATAGAAGAGGATGAAGTTCATAAACAAGTTGGCGAGTTAGTGTACAACTTTATTTGTACAAAACTGTCTGATATCTATTCTGAAAGTAGTCTAAAGTTTCTGATCGACAAGCAAGAAAAGACACAACAGTGGTTACAACCGCTTCTCGATTCATTTTTGCTAGAAGGGTATAACGGCTTTAAACCTGCTTGCTACAATCGCGCCGAAGATAATACTCGAACAGATCCTAAATGTACCCCTTATTCGCCCTGGATTCAAAATAGCGCAAATTCAATTATGGCAGGGAGAGATTCCTCTCCTGTGAAGTTTAACTTAAATATCATTGATAGTTTTCACCGTTCCTATACAACCGATCCGTTTCACAATCCGCATGTTCATATCCCCCAAGTTCGGAATTCTTGTAATGGAACAGAACCATGTACGTTGACAATCTCTAGCGTTACCCAAGCACTATATAACTGGTTAGAAGTTTTTGATACAGGTTTTTTTCCAATTTCAGCCTTTTCTTTGCGAACAAAACTGAATTCTCGGCAAAATATTTGGAAACACGCAGGAGTTTCTCAACCAAGCTACACAGAAACAGATGGACCTTCTAGGGGAGCTGAAATCAATCAGTATGTTTACAAGTGGGCGCTGGAACATGCAGGGGATGAAGTTCGCTCCTACTTTGAGAAATTTGGTATACCAATAGAGATGGGAGAAGATGTTGTGCCAATTGTCGCAGCAGGACCGCTCTGGATCTGGAACTATCCCAAATATAACTACCTGCCTCTAAACAATAATCAAATTTATCAAGTTAGATCGACAGTAATGAAAACCCCTATTAACTATGTAATTCCTTCTGCAAGGGGGTTCCATTATTGTCAGCTTCTCTCGCCTGCTGCTGCAATGGAGTGGATTTATATTGATGGCTTAAGGCTCAAAGCATCTCTTTCTGGAGACACTTTTATTTATGGCCCTCTGGCGGGCATAGATAAAGTCATCAGGTTTTTCTTGCGCCAAGTACTTCGGCAAACCAGGACTAAAGGGTTATTGAAACAGGTTTGAAAGGGATGAACCTAAAAAATGAACGCCTTGGGCTTGATTTTGACCGAGCGAACTGATACTTCGCTATCTAGCGCAACATCCTCTCCCTAAGCCAGGTTGACTGGTGTCCCTCAATCTCGTCTGTAAAAGCCTAAACCTTGGAAGGAGCCCTCTCTAGCCAACCCTATGAGCAATATACTAAAATTTTTGATAAATTTTGATTGACGAATCAATCAAGTATAGGGTAAGAAAGTGTATATCGAGGCAGTACCATGATGCAAATTCAGACCGACGATTCTCAAGGCAACGCTGACGCTACCCCCAGCGCAGCGGATAAGGTGGTCGGTTGCACTGACGCCTATCGCATCGACCCCAACGTCCTCCTCGACTCAAGAGCGCCAGCTCAAAATAGTTCTGAACAGCCTGCTAACAGCTTGTTGATAGAGAAAGAGAAATCTGCTGACACTCAACCAGCTCAACCCTCTAAGCCTGAGCCCTCTGGGAAGAAACCGAAGGTTTTCAAACTTGTGCGCATTGTGGGCGTGATCGCCCTCCTAGCAGGGGTGGGATACGGAGTCTACCGCCTATTTTTTTATCACCCTGAACCGAATGGCTTGTTTTTGAGCGGGCGGATTGAGGGACATGAAACTGATGTGTCCGCCAAAACTGGGGGCAAGGTGAAGAGCGTTGCCGTCAGAGAAGGAGATGATGTGCAGCCAGGTCAACTGTTAGTGCGCATGGATGATGCCGATTTACAGGCGCAATTGCGAGGAGCAGTTGCCAACGTGCGTCAGGCACAAGAACGGTTGGAGCGTTACCGTCAGCAGTTGCCAATCCTGCAAGCACAATTGCAGCAAGCTGAGCTGACTACCGATCAGGCAACACAAGAAAGTCAAGGTAGAGTGACGGAGGCAGAGAACACTCTAGCTGCCAATCGAGCCGACTTGGTACAAGCTCAGGCAAATTTGCAGCTGGCACTGGTAAGACAAAAACGGTATAGAGAGTTATTTGCCCAAGGCGCTGTATCTGCTGACTTGCGAGATGAGTATGACAACAGCGCGGCAACTGCCCAAGCTCAAGTTAATTCTGCTCGTCAGAAAGTGCTCTCGGCAGAGGGGTTACTGACTCAAGCGCGATCGACCTTAAGTAATACTCCCATTAGAACAGCGGCAGCGCTGCAAATTCAGAAACAAATTATCCAAGCCCGTACAGATGTTGGTGTCAACCAGCATGCAGTCCATAATGCACAGGCTACCCAGGCCCAGATTCAGGCGAATCTGAATTATCTGACAATTAAAAGTCCTATGGCTGGTAATGTGATTACGCGCGACGCTGAACCAGGGGAAGTGATTGCGGCAGGAGCCCCGATATTAACGCTTGTGAGCCTGGATCGGCTTTATCTACGCGGTTTTGTGCCAGAGGGGCAGATTGGTAAGGTGAAACTGGGTCAGCATGCACTGGTTTATCTTGATTCCTTCCCCGATCGCCCACTTGAAGCTACAGTGACGCGAATTGATCCGAAAGCCAGCTTCACCCCGGAAAACATTTATTTCAAAAAAGACCGGGTGACACAGGTGTTTGGGGTCGAAGTCACGTTAAAAAACTCAAATGGTCTGGCGAAACAGGGAATGCCTGCAGATGGACGAATTTTCGTCCCAGAGGCATCCCACTTACATTCCTTTGCACCATTACCTGGCGGACTCGGCTTTCTTGCACCATGACACAGACACTTTCGGTTATAGAAAAAACGCATCGTCCCAATACTCCAGCTATTTGCATTCGCAACCTGCGGCATCACTACCGCAAGCAAGCCCAGGCAGCTGTAGCAGGGATCAATTTAGATATTTATCCTGGCGAAATCTTTGGGTTGATTGGTCCAGATGGAGCGGGCAAAACGACAACATTCCAGATTCTCTCAGGGGTGATGCCACAAACTAGTGGCACTGTGGAAGTGATGGAATCCAATCCCAGAGATATGCGTCTGCAGATGGGCTATCTGACTCAGCGCTTCAGCCTCTACCAAGACATGAGTATTTGGGAA
>JAFAVL010000318.1 GCA_019242465.1 Chroococcidiopsidaceae cyanobacterium CP_BM_RX_35
TCCCGTTTCTTGTTCTCGTTTCAGCCACAGGTCTAAGCTCGACTTTATCCATTTGAGCGCGCAGGAAGGGCAGCGGTCAAGATAGAGGGAATGTTGTGAATGTGCCTCCATGACTGTCTCCCGATTGAATTGATCAGCTTTATCCTGCCGTTTGCGTCGCTGTTCTCGAAACGCACTTGGTACTCGGTGCTGGTCTTGATTTGGGGGGCAATTTTAGCTCCAGGCAAGCGGACGGTGAGTGCGGGCTTACGAGTGATGGGACTGAGCCAGGAGAGCTCACGGGGTGACAACAAGGCTAGAAAGCTTGCTGAATCAAGTTCATAGCACTTATACCTCTTTGGTAGAATGGTAGCTTATTGGGTCTGATTCTCATTAATTCCTGGAGGAAATCTGCACAAAATTCCCTGCTAGTTATCCACATCTGTCCATACAAACCTGTCCAAAAATTGCTGTGTCGTGGTTCAACTCTTTGCGGTTCTTTGAGACGATTCACGTATTTCTGTTGCCCCTGTCGCTTAAGTTTTTGTCCCGCTAGTCCCGCACAGGTGTAGGCGATAGCTATCAGTAAAACTATCCGATTTAAGCGCTCTTGCGATGCTTTACAGTCCTCCAAATTATAGCCACCGCTCTTGCAGTCTTTAAACATCGCCTCAATTCCACTCCGAGCTTTATAGGCTTGGAGCGTGGCATCTAGACTAGTTAAATTAGTTAAGATGTACCAACCTGACTCGCAGGCTTTCTTATTAGACTTGTTTGACCAGTAGGCAGCTAAATTATATTCCCCAAAACCATGAGCTTTAGTCACAGCAATTCCTGTAAAAAACAATCCGATTCCTGGTTTTAAACCCAGCTCACCCAAGCGTTGGTAATCTCCACCCCTTTGTTGAATGTAAGTCGTCTTTTTCTGTCTCAAGGCAAAATCCACTTTCTGCTCTATAAGCCAGTTAGCCAGCTTGACGCTATGGAATTCTCGGTCTCCCAGTACCAAGACTTTATAACTCTTTAGTAGCCGGATAACTGGGCGTAATGAAGATTGCTTGCTGCTGCTCTAAATTACTACTCCCAATATGCGGCATGAACTGCCAATAAATCGGCCAAGCTCTCTGTGCCCAGACCAGACTGACCATTAACAGATTATTCGTTCGCCATTGGGTTCTATCAAGAGCAATAATCACTTGCTTTCCCGGCTTGATTTGAGTTGTGATGATTTTTTGAATTAATGGTAGCCAAATCAACACCACAGAAAGTTGAGGGAGAATTAGGAATCTCTGTAGATGACGACGGCGACTTTCAAATAGAATTGGTAAAGGTAAACAAGCAGCTAATCTTTCAATTCGTACTTGCTTGTGCTGTTGCAGGACCCATACCAAGATTTCTAAAGTATGTAATTGCGACTGACTTAGTTGACTTTGAAGGCAGGTTCGATACAATTCAGATAGCATTTTTGACAGAGCGGTCTTGTGTTAAAGCACATCCGCTCTTTTTTCTACCACAAAAGACTAAAATCTCCAACCAGCATAGCTTTCTGCCCCGCTGTCACCCCATCAGCTTACATTACCGTCACCAAATTAAATCAACGATTGGGATGACCTTTTTGTGGGGAGCACCATTGCAGACAAGGGCCCGGCAGCAGTTGGAGTCGGAACTAATTGCTAAATGGAAGTCACCCTTCAACTGGCAGAACTGGGATTATTGGCATACCCCATTTGTCTGATTTCCCTTATCCCGGTGTCAAATTTTCCTGCTCAAGCGACAATTGCTACTATAGCTGAGGAGAAACTTTTGTGGTGATAGAAAGTATGAACAAACGCCCGAAAATCGTCAAGCATCAGACCCAGCCTGAAAAAGATGTAGTGAACTCCTTGGATGAGATGTCATTGGGGGAGCTGTCGGCTGATACCAACGCTTCTAAGGATGTGCCAACCCAACCAGAACGGCTTGAGCCTGTAGAAACAAACGTTCGACCGAGTAGGGCAATGCTCTCAGACGTAATCAGGGAAATTAGGTTAGAAGAGAAAGAACCAGGATTAGACATTTGGGAAGAAGCTGATGACGACCCAGGCAATGAAGCTTGGTGGTTCGATATGGCATGAGCGCATCAGCGCCACGAGCGCCAGTGCAACTGTTCTCGAAGCCTAAGCAAGTATTGGTTAGCCCTCTGGCAGGCTTCTTTGTACTGTTGTTCATCCTGATGCTCGGACCAGCTCCTAGCTGTTTTGTCTTTGACGAAGCCGAAAACCGCTGCATGTACTAACTCTGAGTTGCTGCGAAATGACGGCTCCTCTCCTCTGGCTCTGACTCGCTCCATTGCCTGTGCCAGCAGCTCTACAGGTTTTTCCACCAAAGAATTACCATTTACTCCATCCCGAATTAAACCACGCTGTTTAAACAAATCATTAACCAGGCTTCGTACCCTCGCCCCATACCGCTCTTGCATCTCCAACTTGGCTTTATCTGGACGGGCGATCATGTCCGAGTGAGGTACATCTACTACCGTCTGAGCTAATTCGGCTTCCAGACCTTTAAGAAAAAGTTCAAAAGCTGTTGGTGGCATAGTGTCTTTGAGCCGGATGCCGCCAACAGTAATCTCGCCGTCCTGGTCCAAGTTCATGCCATGCTTTTGCAAGACGGCTCGGCGCTGATATACCTGATACGAAATCAATTCGCCATCCACCAAAACTTGCCAATCCAGACCCACATGTTGGACAAAATCAGCCTGCCGCTCTGTTAATTTCGGTCTCGACCTGCTCACCTCAGCTCCCGCTGGGAAATCAAACCAAGCTGGAGCGATCTGCAAGGCATTGCCATCCAGGACGGCTTCCACTTGAACTTGGAAGGTCTTAGCGCTTCTAATCTCAGCTAACCTTTGTCCAATAGCATCAACCTCCTGTTGCCAGGGTAATGAGGATGGCTGTTCTTGTTCAGTTGACTGAGCAATACTTGCTGTGTATAAGTCATTAGTCTCACGGAGGGAGTTAGCACCATTTGTTGAGACTTGAGTAGCTGGCTCAGCTTGGCTTGGTTCAAAAACAGGCAATTTAAGGTAACAAAGCAGGCGAAATCTAGCTATCAAAATCAGATAACTAATTATTAGCAAATACTAGAGATGAAGCTAACTTTTGATAGTAGAAATTAGACGCGTTGAAACCGCTCGAAGCCTAAAAGCTCTAACCAGTGAGCATGAGGTTGCCCTGTCATTATCTCCGTGGGACTCTTACCCACTCTTTCGGGGCATTCACTACGGATCAACCTGCGGTGGTTGAGAAAAAACCTGAGCAAGTTCAGGTACTGGGGACCGAGTTGACGACGCAGAAAAAAGTAATTACGCAGACGCGAGTTGAGATTCTCTACTAGAGAACTAGCCCGTGGTGTTTGTTTCATGGCCTCGGTCACGGCTTTCATCAGTAGATGAAACTTTGCCTTGAGTTGGTGGTGCAAATGGTTCCAGCATTGCCAGTAGGCGCAAGCAGAGGGCTTTTTTCGGTGCAGCAAGCAGATAGCACGCACCAGGTAAAGAGGAGTACCAAAGCGTTGGGCAATGTCAGCTAATTTCTGATCCAGAACAGCAGCAAAGGCCAGCAAGTCATCCCGTTGATGCTTGAGAGCCACCCGCAGAGGACGAATGCGATGTGCAACTAGGGACTCTCGTCTACTCAACTCTGCAACGATGAAATCAAATAGCCCTTGTCGCTCCTCCCAGGAGGGACCAGCTAGGGCTAAGATATCATGGTTGAGCCATTGCACCAAGCTCTTAATATCATTGGCTAGTTGCAGGGCTTGATCCTCAGCTTGACGAGCTAAGGTTAGCTTGGTTGAGAGCGTGTTACCTCGACCTTGTTGCTTAGCTTTTTGCATCTCCTGTTCAAGCTTTTGTCGTTGGGAATTAGCTGCAACCGCTTGCCGGGAGAGGAAGTTAACCAATCCCTTGCCTTGGTGCTGGATGTGAAAGATATCTCCATGACAGGGTGTCTCGGGCCAAGCTGCTGCTTGCCCTGCTCTCAATCCTTTGGCAGCGTCGGCAATGGTGTAGTCCAGATTTAGTCCTTGCTGGCTGGCATCCAGTAGATGCACGCCCCAAGTGTCCTCATCCCTTTGCTCAGCCGCCGCCAACAAGTAGCAGTAAGTTGACTCCGCATCCACGCCCACCAACACGGGCTGATTTCCCTGGAAGATTTCATCATGTAGCCCCACTTTGATTGCAGACAAGTCTTGGGCAAGATTAATCGCAGATGCCTTCTCGGCAGCTGATTGTAGCCGATTGTGAATTGTCCCTACACTGATTGGTAGGTCGAACAAATCCCGCAACAGCTCCACTACACCTCGATAAGAACAGTGGCAGATGAGGACTAATCCCAAGATCAACTGCCAGAGCCAGGTCTTGCTAATGGGTAGGTGGAAGAGCACATCTGGTTCATCTGTGATCGAGCTGAATGCAGCATCTAGTGCCTCCCTAGCTTTCTGCCGCTGTTGGTAGAGAAACTTCCGGCTCACCTGATGTTGCGCTGCCAGATGGCTTATGGGCTCAGCTTTGGATAGAACTTCAATTGCTAAACTTTTGCGGGTAGCAGGAGGCTGGCTGGCAGCCACTGACATGGGATGAATCATTCTTCAGTCACAGGAAATACGGCACCGAACAATGAGTATCTCCCATCATGTCTCTCACTTCAAATCTCCTTAACTGGCAGTCATTTTTTCCCAACAACAGTTTGAGAACTGTTACCTGCTTTTGATCCATGCC
>JAFAVL010000326.1 GCA_019242465.1 Chroococcidiopsidaceae cyanobacterium CP_BM_RX_35
GAACTGGAGGCAACACTAGAGCCAGTATTTGTCTACTTCAAAGAATCTCGCAAGTTAGACGAAAAGTTCGGCGACTTTTACAACCGCGTCGGGCGAGAAGCCGTCCAGCAATTTGTGGTTGAATACAGAGCTAGAAGCATACCTGAAGTCATACAGCACTCCTAGATGATTCCTTAAAAATCCCTTCTTCTCTTTGCGCTTTGCGCTCTCTTGCGTAGCCGCAGGCGTTAGGCACCGAGAGCGCATGCTCCCTTAAACGCTACGCTGAGGGGGTTGAAAAAAATAGTTTTCACAACTTAGAAAAGACTGCTATAGCTTGAAGCAAATAGCTCAACTGCAAAGATTAGTCATTGCCCCCTCTCAGTTTCAGGAGGAGGCGATTGCCTTAACGCTCCAGCAACAACATTATCTAGCTCATGTCTTACGGTTGCGGAGCGGTGATCGCTTTATTGCCATGGATGGGCTTGGACATTGGTGGCTGGTGAGACTAGAGAATACTGAGGCAAAAATTTTAGAGCAAATTTTTGTACAAACTGAGCTGCCCATCGCTGTCACGCTGATAGTTGCGCTGCCAAAAGGCAATGGATTTGATGAAGTTGTGCGCTGCTGCACTGAGTTAGGGGTAACTTCCATTGCGCCCGCGATCAGCGATCGCACACTCCCCTCACCCAGTCCTCAAAAACAACAGCGCTGGCAGCGGATAGCCCAAGAGGCTGCTGAGCAATCAGAGCGTCAGATCGTGCCAACTATTTTAGCCCCAGTGCCCTTTCGTACAAGTCTTTTGGGGCAGACTGCTGCCCACCGATATCTCTGTGTGGCTCGCGGCAACTACCCTTATTTGCTGAGTCACTTAAGCGCTGCCGTCCCCACTATAGGTTCAGAATCCGTAACCATCGCTACTGGTCCAGAAGGAGGATGGACGGACTCTGAGATAGAGGATGCTATTGCCGCTGGGTTTCAACCTGTTTCCTTAGGTCGTCGCATCCTCCGTGCAGTCACAGCTCCTGTAGTTGCCTTGTCCTTAGTGATGGCTACACTTGAGCACGCTTAGCTGCGAGTATTAACCTGACGCGCCATATCTAGGAAGGGGTTCATATTTGGACCAGGACGGCGACGACTGTTAGAGCTATTAGATGGGATGAGATACTTAGGCGCGAATGTCGTTTCAGTGTGACTCTGACCGTTTGGGCTGATCGGTGTTGCGGGCTTGGCAGGCTCAGCTCTAACACCCTCGGCAGTTTGAACTAGCTCGACTTCCTCTGGTTTAAGTTTGACTTTGCCCGACTTGGCAGTTGCGGATTCCTGAGTTTTGGCTGGCTCTTTAGTTGCTGTTACTTTAGCAGTTGCAGGTTCCCCAGACTTAGCTGGCTCTTTAGCTGGCTCTTTAGTTGCTGTTACTTTAGCAGCTACGGGTTCCGCAGTCTTAGCTAGCTCTTTAGTTGCTGCTGTTACTTTAGCAGCTACAGGTTCTGCCGCCTTAGCTAGCTCCTTAGCTGCTGATTTAGCCGCAGCTACAGGGTTAGATATGACCTGACTGCCATCAAATGGTTGAACCTCGGTCTCTTCGTCCAGCTCCATGAAGTAGCCCTTACTTTTCCGCTTTTTGCCATTTGATGCTGGTTTTATGGCTGCTTGGTCAGGTTGGTCTTTCTGAGACTTCAAGCCACTAGTAAGCCTGGTAAAGCCGCTGAAAAGACCAGCAAAGAAAGATAAAATCCCATTGAATAAGTTTTTGATAAAATCGAGCATCTCAAATCTCCTGGCGTTGCTCTAAAGAACTTGACTGCCACCCTTAAATATTAGGGCAAAATATTAACCTTTTATCGAGACCTGGTTGACCGCCTCAGTTTGTACCCTGCAACCCATGAGAGTTAACAGAGCGAAGAATCTGACTTTCAACAGAGCCTTTCCCTTCAGGTGAAGACATCATGTAAGTCTTTCCCTCGGATAACTAGCACCCGCAGCCAGTCAGAATTAATTATCAATTTCTCCTGATAGGCAAAGCAAGAGATTTAAACATCTCTTGACAAAACTTTACATTAAGCCCTTAAAGTTGGCGATTCTCACATCATCTAAGTGCGAGTCCCAGTTGGTGCCCCTTTAGGAGAATCGCCAATTTGAGCATAGTTGTGACTGCCAAAAATAGCCTCAGCATAACGGTAATACTTGAACTCCAGCAGGTTATAAAACGGGTCTTCCAAGAAGAAAGTCCGATGCTCTGTAGGTAACCCTGGAAAACGGTGTTTGGGTTCTTCTCTAAAGGACAGTTGCTGCTGTCGAGCTCTTGCAAGTAAACTGTTCCAGTCGGTATCTGAGGTAAAAATTAATCCGAAGTGTCTGGGATAAATACCTGGTTGAGGTGTGATGTCTTTAGTGACATGAGCTACCAATTGATGACCGCATAAATTTAAAATTAGGGCATGATGGGTTTCGCGACCAGCAATACAGCCAAGTCCGTCAACATAAAATGCTTTTGCTTGAGCAACATTGGTAACGGGAAAAGCAAGATGAAATAGCGTTTGGTTCATGGCTGATGTCTGGGAGGCTTATAGACTGTGCTTTCTCCAATTTATCCTTTTAACCCTTGGCTAGTTGCTGTAGGGCTCAATACCATCTTTTTACTTATCGGTTGGATTGCTCCCGCAAAACTCCTCACCCCATCTGGGCTACTACACGCTTGGCTATTGGGTATCTTAATTTGGGGTAGTTTGGGCTGGCAGGGATACATAATAGCGCTATTCTATTTTCTTGTTGGTTCTGCCGTGACGCGAATCGGCATGGCGCAAAAGGAAGCGGCAGGAATTGCCGAAAAGCGTTCTGGAGCGCGAGGACCAGAGAATGTTTGGGGTTCAGCCTTGACAGGAGCAATCTGTGCCTTGGGGATACTGGTGATTCCTGCTTTGAAGATAGAAACAAAATTGATGACCAGTTTACTTTTGTTGGGCTACGTAGCAAGTTTCAGTACCAAGCTGGGAGACACTTGTGGGAGTGAAGTGGGTAAAGTTTATGGCAAGCAGACAATTCTCATCACGACCCTGCAACCAGTGCCACGGGGGACAGAAGGGGCGGTGAGTGTGGAGGGAACAATAGCTGGAATAGCGGCATCAACTGCGATCGCGCTCTTTGGTTGGGCAGTCGGATTTGTCAACCTGCCAGGAGCCATCTGTTGTGTATTAGCAGCGTTTATTGCCACGAATCTAGAAAGCGCGATCGGGGCAACATTACAAGCCAAGGTTAGCTGGCTGACAAATGAGGTCGTGAACTTTATCAATACACTGATTGGGGCGATCACGGCCGTACTACTAGCGTTGGCATGGCAATGGTATAGATGTAGCTAATTGCTGAGCGCTAGTGTTAAATCTTATATCGTTGAGCGGTGAAAAAATAGCGTGAAAGCACAGGTATTTAGAGGCGTTAACCAGCTAGATTTTGAAGAATTGCCAATACCAGCACTTCTCACCGATGAAGTGCTAGTCCAAGTAAAGGTCGTGGGTTTGTGTCAATCGGACATTAAAAAGATTCGCTATCCCCTCTACGAACCACCTCGAATCTTTGGACACGAAACCGCCGGGACAATTGCCGCAGTAGGAGAAACGGTCACTAACTTTCAAGTCGGACAGCGCGTTGTCGTAATGCACCACATCCCCTGTATGTATTGTGGATACTGCCTTAACGACAACTTCTCTATGTGCGATGTCTACAAAAACATTTCTACTACAGCGGGGTTTACTCCCAGCGGTGGCGGTTTTGCTCAGTATGTCAAAGTTCCCAGTCACATTGTCCGTAATGGAGGATTAATCCCCATTCCAGATCAAGTGAGTTTTGAAGCGGCAAGTTTTGTGGAGCCGACAAACTGTTGCCTCAAAGCGGTTAAAAAAGCTCAAATTGTCCCTGGTCAAACGGTTCTGATTACAGGTGCTGGACCAATTGGGCTAATGTTTGTCATGCTGGTAAATTACTTTGGCGCGAGAGCAATCGCCACCGACTTGCTTCCCTCCCGTATTGCCAAAGCCCTAAGTTTGGGAGCTGAGGCAGCTTTCGATCCCCGTGACCCTAATTTCCTTACAAGAGTGCAAGCAATGACTAATGGTATGGGGGTCGATACTACTCTCTTGGCGGTTCCAAGTGAAAAAGCTTTCTTTCAAGCCCTCGACTGTACCCGCAAAGGTGGCAAAATTCTCTTTTTTGCTGAGTTCCCTGATCAGGTGGAAATTCCCATTAATCCAAACACACTCTACCGCAGAGAGATTGATTTGCTGGGCAGCTACAGTTCGTCCTATCGGCTCCAGAGCCTAGCAGCTGATATCGTGTTCAACCAGCGAATCAATGTAGAAGCGTTGATCAGCGATCGCTACCCTTTGCAGGATTTGCCTGCGGCTGTGGCACAGGCAGTTGCTCCTACTCCCACAACCTACAAAATTTTAATTTATCCCTAGCTAGTCGTTACCGCTACTACAACTTGTCTCAAAAAAGTATCTCTCTCTTTAGGGATGCTTTAAATTTGCTTAATTGATATATTTTAGTCTATCATCCGTCTAGTGATAGATTTTTTCATAGTTTTCTCAACTTATGGATTCACTCCCTCCTACACGTGGGCAACTAGAAAGAAGCCTTTCGCAACGAATTCAGTCTCTGTATCGTACGCAATTAGAGCATCAACCTAGTCGAGTTACATGTCAAATTTTTGACGAAAAAATAGCCATTGTTTTAGAAAATTCTATCACCCAACCTGAGCAGCTTTTAGTCACCAGCGGTCAAGAGGAGTTGGCGGAGCATGTACGGACGGAGTTAGATGAGGCGCTCCAGCCACAAATAATTGCGCTGATTGAAGAAGTTGTAGGAGTAACTGTGATCGATCTGTTAAGCAATGCGAAATTATCAACAGGTCGAACTGCAACCGTGGCAATCTTGGCTGAATCTCCTCAAGTTCGTAGGTCATCTGCTTAAAGACCAACGATAAAACGGCGAATTGTTGTTTCTAACTCGTCAATTATATACGGTTTTTTAATATAGTCAACACAGCCTGCTGCTAGAATCCGATCGCGGTCTTCTGGTCTTGCCATAGCTGTAACCGCCACAATGGGAATTTGACTCGTTTGAGGGTCTTGCTTAAGTTGACGAACAACTTCTATGCCATCTAAATCGGGCAGCATAATGTCTAACAAAATTAAATCGGGTTGATAGTTTTGTGCTAGAAGAATAGCAGAATGACCGTCTCTACAACTGAGGAACGAGTAACCCAGAATCATTAGCACCTGATTCAACAGTGCCAAGTTATCCTCATTGTCATCGACAGCCAAAACTATAGGTTGAATATTATCTTGGCAATCGTTGCCAGATAAAGGAGCTAGTTCCATCTACCGTTTTTTCACCTCTGACAAAAAAATTTGATTGACGAGGCATTCCCCAAACGGCGAGTTTGGCGCTTGCAATGGATTGGCTCGTTGATTAACTCACACTAGTTGTTAGTGATTCTTATTGAGCAAAGCAAAAATCACAACAAGCTAGCGATTGAGTTGCTTGCTGCCTCATATTACATAAAATTGCAGTCATCTACTATCCATAATCTTAACGATCTCTGTCTTTAGATTGTTGTATTAGATATTTTAAACTGATAAATTTTTAACGAAATTAAAGCTAATAAGTCTGATTTTTTTCAGATAAATGTATGAAGTACAGACCAGAACTCAATCAAGAGCAGCTG
>JAFAVL010000671.1 GCA_019242465.1 Chroococcidiopsidaceae cyanobacterium CP_BM_RX_35
AGCTTGTTCATTGCATACTCGTGCATCCAGCCAAACATTACCTTCACAAATTTAGTTAGAATAGGATAGTTGCTCTTTTTATCATTCACTATCTCAATTGACATAACAGCTCCTAATTTTTTGCATTAGTGAAGTCGATTGAAGTAGTGGTTAATCACCCCTTCAGGTATTTCATACGTTGACCTCTACTTTTTTATGCAGGGGTTATCGGGCTACCAACGAACTGGTTGCGGGTTTTGCTTCCTAGGTGTCGAATAACAAATTAACTGCGCGAGAGTAAAGATGGGTGGAATGCTCTTGGGTAGTGGTATGGGTAGTGAAAGTTTACGCTTACTATCTTAAATTTCTTCTATTTATCAACCTGGATTTTATTGAGCATTAAGTCTCACAGCTAAAAAAACCTTGTCTATAGAACTTTTGAATGAGGGATGAAGTGTTAGAATGGTAGATCTATCAGAAAATAATCGTCTGACTTTCGCTATTTCAGCGCTCATGTCAGCTCTCAGACATACTTGCCCACCTTGTCATTCTCACCATATTGTCAAATATGGCAAGATTTATAACAAAAAACCTAAATATCAGTGTCAAAATTGTCAAAGGCAATTTGTAGAAAAACCAACAAAGAAAGTTATTGCTCAAGAAACTCTAGAGCTGATTGATCGGCTATTACTCGATAAAACCCCTTTAGCTGGAATTGCTCGTGCTGCTAAAGTCTCAGAAACTTGGCTACAGAGCTACGTCAATGATAAATATACTCGCGTTTCCCAACAATTAAAGGTTTTAGCAAAGTCAAAGGGAAAATTGATTCTTGAATGTGATGAGGCTTAGTCATTTGTAGATAGCAATGGAAATCAGCAATGGATTTGGCTTGCTATGGACAGAAAGACTAGAGAAATAGTGGGGGTTTTCGTTGGTGATCGAAGCAAACAAGGAGCTAGAGAATTATGGAACTCTCTACCATCCGTTTATCGTCAATGTGCCATTTGTTATACAGATCTCTGGGCCGCTTATGCAAGCCTTATCCCGAAAAAACGTCACCGAGCAGTTGGAAAAGAAACTGGCAAGACCAGCCATATTGAACGTTTCAATAATACTATGCGTCAAAGAATTTCTCGTCTAGTTCGCTCAACTCTGTCTTTCTCAAAAAAAACTAGAAAATCCTATTGGCGCTATTTGGTATTTCATCCACCATTACAATGCCTGCTTACAGGCTTGAGCTAACTATCACTACATATTTACCACTACCCATATCACTACCCCGAAAACAAGAATAATACTGGTAATAAAGCTATAGTATCAAATTTTACTTTTCAAACAGCCTTTGAGACTTGGCAACCACATCTACTACCAGACCATCCTGCACCTGAATAACCCGTCTTGTCTGGGCAGCCACCTCAGGCTCGTGAGTCACAACTACAATCGTAATGCCTTGATGATTTAATTCGGTGAGCAGGTCCATCACTTCCTGGGAGGTCCTACTGTCCAAGGCTCCAGTTGGTTCATCTGCCAATACCAAGGCGGGTCGATTTACTAAGGCCCGAGCAATGGCAACTCGTTGTTGTTGTCCGCCAGAGAGTTGGCTAGGACGGTTGTACATGCGCTCTGCCAAACCCACTCTAGCTAAAGCCCGGGTTGCCCTTTGGCGCCGTCTCTGTTTGGGTACATTGGCATAAACCATTGGTAGCATAATATTTTCCAGCGCTGTCAAGCGCGGCAACAGATTGAATTGCTGAAACACAAAGCCAATCCGCTGATTTCGGATATAGGCGAGCTCGTCTAAATCCAAGGTAGTGAGGTTTCTGCCTTCGAGCAGGTAGCGTCCTGTCGTGGAACGGTCCAAGCAACCGATAATATTCATCAGAGTGGACTTGCCTGAACCAGACGCTCCCATAATGGCAACGTATTCTCCCTGATCAATGGACAAATCAATTCCCTTAAGCACTGGTACCTTGACTTCCCCGAGACGATAGGTTTTGGTAATCGCCTCCATTTGAATCATTGTTCCCATATTAATCACTCCGTAAAGCAGCTATTGGGTCTAATTTGGATGCATTGTGTGCCGGAATTACCCCAGCTAGTAACCCGACAATAAAAGAGAGCCCAAAACCAACAACCACTGACCAGAAAGAAACGACAAACGGAAATTTGAATCCGGTCGCTGTGCCAAAAGCGATCGCAATGCCAAAGACAATGCCAATTCCTCCCCCTATCAGAGAAACCACGACTGCTTCTGCTAAAAATTGGCTCAAGATGGCGACATTGGTAGCCCCTACGGCTTTGCGAATCCCGATTTCCCGCGTCCGCTCCACGACCGAAACCAACATGATATTACCGATGCCAATTCCCCCAACAAAGAGCGAAATTCCGGCGATCGCCATCACCATGATTGTGAATAAACCAACCACACTAGTGAAGGTATTAATAATGTCCACTTGGTTAGTGACGCGAAAATCATCAGCTGCGGGCGGGTAGATATTATGGCGTAAGCGTAAGAGGTTGGTTACTTGAAATTGAGCTGCATCTAACTGACTTTCATCCCTGGCTTTTAAACACAATCCAGTCACGGCAACCCCTGTAAGGGCATTTTTGCCTACAATCCGAGCAGACATATTTGTGAGGGGAATATAAACTCGGTTATCTTGGTCTACATTACCTACAGACCCCTTTGGCTCCATTACCCCAATTACCTGGTAATGTCCTCCCTGAATTCGTACATCAAAGAAGAGTGGATTAGCTCCAACTCCGAATAGTTCATCCCGCACCTTGGCACCTAGGACTACCACAGGTTGGGCGGAATTCAATTCGTCTTGGGTAAAAAATCTTCCTGCCTGAGGATGGATATTCTTGACATCTGGGTAATTCAAGTCTGTACCTATGACAGAAGTCAGTATATTTTGCCCTGAATAAACTACTTGCTTCTGACTCATCAAGAAAGCAGTAACTGCGACTGCGGCTGGAGCTTGCTCTGCTACGGCCTTAGCATCCGCCCAAGTCAGGGTTGTGGTCGAACCGATTCCCTGATTGATCCCATTAGTTGTAGAAGCACCTGCTAGAACCACGATAAGATTTGTACCCAAAGCCTCTATCTTCTGCTCAGTTGCCTTTTGGATTCCCTGACCAACAGAGGTGACAGCAATGACGGAGGCGATTCCAATAATTACACCCAACATAGTCAACCCTGTACGTAGCTTGTTGCTCCATAGGGTCTCAAAAGCCATGCCCACGACTTCAACAGTTGACACGGCATTGATGCGAACACAAACAGGTGAACTCATTAGTACCTTCACACTTTTAACTAACGTTAATGGGAACCCGGTTTAAAACCGGGAAGCATGGATGCAGTTGCGGATTGAGGTCGGGTCCCTTCGGGGAAGCTGACAAATACTCTTTCGTTTCCCGTCAATCCAGACAAGACTTGGGTTTTGTCATTAACAGTAACTCCAGTCACGAGCTGAGTGAATACGGGCTTTTGATTGCCTTTTGCCACAAATACACCCGTGCTATTCTGCTGCCGCACCACCGCGACTGTGGGTACAACCAAAGCATTCTGCAGTTTACCCACATCGAACTCCACATCCGCGTTCATCCCAGAGCGCAGGAGGTCATTGGGGTCATCTAGAATCTCCAGTTTCACTTCAAAACTGGTAACGTTCTGAGACACAGTTGACTGGGGCGCAATTTGAATCACTCGACCCCTAAAAATTTTTCCTGGATAAGCATCAGCTCGAATGGTAGCCGTCTCTCCCAAATGGATTTGGACAATGTTGGTTTCTGCTACATTTGCCACTACCTGGTTAGTGGCAGCCAGAGACAAGATCGAAGAAGAAGTAGCAGAGGATACAGAGCTGCCTGCAGTAGTTGGGGTGACAAAGGCACCTGGATCGGCATATTTTGCTGTCACAACGCCATTGAAGGGAGCCCGAAGCACTGTATCGTTAATCTGCGCTTGGATAGTTTGAACCTGACCCTGAGCTTGGTGTACTTGGGCTTGGGCTTGGGCAATATCTTCAACGCGTGACCCCTTCTTCTCCTCGACTAGTGCTTGCTGCGCCTGGAGTACCTGCGCGTGGGCATTGTCACGGGTTGCTAGAGAGTTATTGTAATCCCGGAAGGCAAGCGCTCCTGTATGATAGAGCTGTATGTTCTCGGCAAGGTTTGCTTCATCTTGCCTTAGGGTAGCTTGGAGAGCTCTTAAGTGGGCTTCCGCTTGGGCAATGTCCTCAGGTCGATTGCCGTTGAATAGCTTTTGCAGATTCGCCTGGGCTGATGCCAGTTGTCCCTGAGCCTGAGTCAGTTGTCCTAAAAGGTCAGAATCATCTATATAGGCTAGAATCTGTCCTTGTTTGACCCGGTCTCCTTCCTCGACGAGCCGACTTTTTAGCAATCCTGCAGTTTTTGGGCTAACATTGACCAAATATTTTGGTTGAACAGTCGCGTTAGCCGAAACAGTTATAGGTAGACTCAGCCTTTGTACAGGAACTGTTTGAACACTATGTATGGCTGCTTGGCGGGGGAGCATAATTAAGTGGCGGTAAACTGCGTGACCTCCTGTGCTCACGCAGCATAAGACTAGTAACCTCATCAGCCACTGAGTAATCCCTTTTTTGTTATGGTCTTTCGTAAAAGTCCCTGAAGTAGTCGGGCTTGTTGAAGTAGGTATCATTTTTTCTATTTGCATATTCCACAAGCATTGTTTAAATTTTTTAGTTTGTTAGGTGTTACAAAACTGAAATATGATTGAGGCAGCAGCATTGAGGGACAAGCATTATTCAATTTTGCTAATCTAAACCAGCAATTGCATTACGAAGCTTGGGTTTGTATAACCCAACTCCTCCAGCTTTTTCAAAACCTTAGCTGCGCTTTCAGAAACATCCTCAGAGTCGGTTCTACATTCTACTTCTGGATAGAGCGGTTCTTCGTAGGAGTCATCAATGCCAATAAAGTGCTTAATTTCTCCAGAACGAGCTTTTTTATATAGCCCTTTCACATCTCTCAGTTCACAGGTTTCCAACGGAGCATTAACGTAAACTTCAAGAAACTCACCAATGTATTGCTGCACCTCTTGCCGAGTATCGCGGTATGGGGAAATGGCAGAAACTAATACAATTACATTATTTCTAGTAAGAAGTTTAGCTACAAAGCCGATACGTCGAATATTCTCGTCTCTATCCTCCCTACTAAAACCCAATCCCTTGGTTAGATACTGGCGAATTAAATCACCATCCAACACTTCAACTTTGTATCCTTGCATCCGCAAGTCTTTTTCAACTTCTCTGCTAATTGTAGTTTTACCAGCACCATTTAGATCGGTGAACCATACTGTTATCCCACGCTGTTGTTGCCTCATCTTATTACTTTAACCCCAAACATTTTGCCAGAAACTATGTTGACCATAAATATTCAATGGTAGTGCTTTCAATTTATTGAAAGCACATTTGTGGAAAGCACAATTTAATACTCCATGATTTGTTACTCTGGACTGTGGGCGACGATATAGAGCCGATTAACAGATTGATAACATTATCAAATCATCTTGTTTAATATTTAACTGCTACCTTTTCTCTATTTCTAATGCTAAAGAAATGATGACTAAACCAGGGATGACTTCGAGCAATAAGGCAAAGCTCGTGAAAATTGACCAAAAATCAGCCTGCATAGAATCTCCTTGTCTAAGTTATTGGTGTTAGCGAGCTATCACTATCAACATTCCGCATTGACCTAAGTGCACCAGACTAGGATGACAGCAATCTGCTGTAAGCTCTAGCTGTGATGTCTTAGGAGTACTAAGGCTTCAACCGTGGGCAGGGATGCATACCAGAGGTCTTTAATCGGTGCCGCTGCCTCGTGCTTACTTTGTAGATGTAATGCTTACTTATTTATGCGTCTAACAGACGAGATTTATGCAGTCAAAGTAAGTGCCAGGGTCTATTTGCAAAGTCAAACTTGTAAAGAAATTTTACGAAGGACAAAATCCTGCATAGTGGAATAGACACTTCAAACCCTTGATTTCTCGTTGCTAGCTCCTAGACTAGAGCCTCACTTAACCAGAGCTTATCAATTTCTCACGACCCGTTCCACGACAGAACCAGGGTTTGAGCCCCATTTGATGATTTTTGCTTATTGCTAGCAGTGATAGCACCGTTTACAGCTATAATTAGCTACCTTGGAAACGAAACTGATAGCAGGGTGAGCAGCGATGCCAGAGTCACCGATGATTGGTGCCAGATGCCCGGTGGAGTGGCAGGAACAGATCCAGGAGATTGCCAGGGCAGCGGGTCGTAAAGAAGCCGAGGTAGTTAGGGAGGTGATCGCTTTGTATCTAGGTAAGACTGACCCGGTAGCAGTCAAAGGCGCGATCGCTTCTTTAGAAGATCGAGTCGCCAGCCTTGAGCAGAAGCTAGCGGGGTTGGGGCGATTGGTTGGGTGAAATGAAAAGGCTAGCAATTCCTAATTTATTGCGGTTGCCGCTCCTATTGGGGATTCCAGTCCTGTTACTGCTGCTAGCTCTGTGGTTATTGCAGCAGACCAATATCGACTCACTGCAACAGCAGACCAATGTCTTGAAAAAGCAGATTGATACTCTGCCAGCCACAGTCGCTCCTAAAGACAAACTCAATTTGGAAAAAGACCGACTTACCTTGGAACAAAGCCGAGTTAGTGCACAGAACGCTATTTATAGTACGTTGGTTCAAGCTTTGGGTGGTGCATTCTTCGTTGTCACTGCCTACTTTACTTACCGCGATGTCAGGGCTACAGAAGCAACTGTCAAGGCGGCTGAAGACAAACAAATTACAGAACGTTTTTCTAAATCAATCGAACAACTGGGAAGCGATAACCTCGCGGTGCGTCTGGGTGGAATCTATGCTCTAGAACGAATCTCAATCGATTCTCAAAAAGACTATTGGACAATTATGGAGGTTTTAACCTCATTTATCCAAGAACGCTCTCCTCTACAACAGGACAAGCAACAAAATACTAATGCAAAAGACACAGGAAAATTTGCGACAGATGTCCAAGCAGCTCTCACTGTTATTGGGCGTCGCGATTCCAGGAAAGACCCAGAAGGGAACCGTATTGTTTTAAATTTCGCCAATCTCAGAAAAGCCCATCTCTTGGGAGCCGACCTCAGAGAAGCCCACCTCTTGGGAGCCGATCTCAGTGGAGCCGACCTCTTGGGAGCCGACCTCAGTGGAGCTCACCTCTTGGGAGCCGACCTCAGTGGAGTTCACCTCTTGGGAGCCATCCTTAGAGAAACCGACCTGAGTGGGGCCGACCTGAGTGGAGCCGACCTCAGAGAGGTCAAGCACCTCACTCAAGAGCAAGTCAAGGAAGCCATTACAGATGAAAACACCCAACTTCCCGACTATTTGAAAGTCATTAACTCATCACAGCCAGACGTGCCAGACCAAAAACAACCGTAAACTACAAGAGCGAATCGCCACATTGAAGCGCAAGTGGGCAAGATTAGTGGGATAGATGTGAATCGAAACCAAACAGAAGAACGAGCGAGAATTAGCAGCGCAGCAGGGGCTCTCTATCTGTAGGAGCTTGCAAACATCGAGGCTCTAACTCACAAACAAGTGAAGAGTCATGATTAAATGCAACTAACTGTAAAAGAAACGACCGTTTTCTTACCAACTCTCGTCACCCTTCAGACTAAACCAGAAACTAGCTTGAGTTTGGTAAAGAAATTGAGTCTTTTATCCAAGGCAACATACAGCATATTGCATAGTTATGAGGTACAGTAACAACAGAAGATGAATCAGTTTTTTAAATGCTTAGGATTAATCAAATCAAGCGCAGTTCTAATTAGAATATCAACTCTGGATGCAGTGGTTGGAGAAAATTGCCGCAAGAAAGCTTTTAACTGGGACCACCAAAGTTCAATGGGATTATAGTCGGGAGAATAGGGAAACTGGTAGATGACACTTGCCCCAGCAGACTGAATTAAAGGCTCAATTTCTTTGACTTTATGTGCGGGAAGATTATCCATCACAACCCCCACCAATCCCCTCGCTTGAGTCGCTCCAAGTGCATTGGTTGAGGCTCAACCGCATACCAAACCGCACCTAGCAGCATTAATCCGGGAAGCAAATTCAGGTAAAAAACATATTCCCAACCATAGTTAACTGTCAGCCATCCTCCAATGGTTGGACCAATGGATGGTGCAAAGGTCGCCGCGATGCTAAACAGAGAAAGACCAATAGGCTGTAGTGCCGGGGGTAAGGTTGTCACGATAATCGAAGAGGCGGTAGGAATTAAAACTCCCCCAGTAAACCCTTGAAAAGCGCGAAACACGACCATTGAAGGCAGATTCCATGCCCAAGCGCAACACATTGAAAAGAAGAGAAATTGGACGGCGTTAGTTAGTAGATATCGGCGGGTGGAAAACACTTGTTGCAGCCATCCAGTTAGGGGAATCACAACAATCTCAGTCATTAGATAGGCTGTGGAGATCCAAGAGCCCTCATCCAACGTGGCACTCAATGCCCCCTGAATGTCTTGAAGAGAAGAGTTGGTGACAGAAACATCCAGAATCGCCATAAAGGCACCCACAACCGAGCCGATGACAGCAATCCAACTTTTTAATGTCACCTGATCCGATGGCGGATGGGAGGCAGACTTTTGAGCCCGCTGCCTGATTGCAGTTAGTTCAGCCATGACAGTGCTTGATTAAGGGAGTTGTCTGAGCAGTCGTGTTTAAATTTTATATGCAATTATTTGCTATACACTTAATTGCATTTAAAGGTTATCGTATACTCAAGAAATTGCATATGTCAAGTGAAGTACCATGGCTTTAGCCCACGCGATTTTGGTTTCTCTGATGGATTCCCTCTATACGGGGTACGACTTAGCCAAACAATTTGATAGTTCAGTCGGTTTTTTCTGGAAGGCAAGCCATCAGCAGATTTATCACGAGCTAGCTAAACTAGAGGCATCTGGCTGGGTTAGTGCCGAGATTGTCCCTCAAGAAGGTCGTCCAGACAAAAAACTCTACCAAGTGACAGAACTCGGAGAGCAGCAACTAATTGAGTGGCTCAAAAAACCCTGTGAACTTAGCCCAACTAAAGATGAGTTATTGGTCAAGCTCCGGGCTGGATACTTGATTCCGCTTCCAGAAATTATGGAAGAGTTGGAGCGTCATCGCCAAATTCACCAGAAAAAACTGTCCTTATTTCAGGAATTGGAGCGCAGGATAGCTTCGAATCCGCAAAAACTGCCACCGAACGCCAAGTTTCGCTATCTCATTCTTCGAAGAGGCATACATTACGAGACGGATTGGCTGGCTTGGTGTGATGAGGTAATTCAAGTACTAGGCAATGACAAGACCAACTCGACGTGACGCTTTATAATTCAAGCCAGAACACAAAAACACAGTCCGGTCGGTAGTCCGGATGCATCGCTGATGCAAATGCGGTGTCGTATCCTTCCCCCCTCGGGATGTCCAGTGTTCACTTTCACGCTTAAGAGGGGAATATGAAGCTCACAATTCTATTTAACGGTCAATTTTGGGAAGGAGTAGTCGAATCTCACCAGGATGGGTGTTTGAAAGCCGGAAGACATGTATTTGGAGCGGAACCTAAAGATTCTGAAGTTTTTGATTTTGTCAACCGTTCAGCGCTCAAATTGCTGGAACGAGCAACTGCATCTAAGGTGGAAGTCAGCGTTGTTGAGCAGCAAAAGGTCAGTCCTAAACGTTTAGCAAGGGAAGTTGCGAAGGAAATGTCTGTTAGAGGCATATCTACGAAGGCTCAGGAAGCAATTCAACAA
>JAFAVL010000709.1 GCA_019242465.1 Chroococcidiopsidaceae cyanobacterium CP_BM_RX_35
ATCTACATGATGTAAATGCACCCTTTCATCCGTCATAGTTTTTAAGCCGCATTGTCCACATTTATAGTGATCTCTCCTAATGGTGTTCTAGGCGACTTGCAAGCCAAAATGGAATCCCGACCCCCACAAATTGAGCCACAATCATGCTGACGTTTGCTTGCACGACAAAAATATCGATCGGCTCAATCAATTGCCCTATCCGATAGATAGCTGCTCCTTGGGGAACCGATAGCGTTTTGAGGAGCAATGCTCCAACAATCGTTTCGATGCCCACTAATGTCAGTAGCATCGCTGCCAAGTTGACGAAAACCCCTAGCTGTAAAACTTGAACCGTTTCTTTACGGCTAGGATGCACAGCAGGATCTGGAGCTTCCAACTGTCGCGCCAGGCGAACGTAGCGAAAGAACCAGTAGACGCTGAAGCCTAAAGCCGTAATTCCCCCAATCACGGACAGCAACCCGATCCCCGATTTGAGACTGAGGTTGATGTTCGGATCAAAAATCGCAAACGCTAAAATCAGTCCAGAAACAACTGTTAAAACAAGCTGTATCCAAAACCCGCTCCACCCCAGCGAGCGCAGTAAGCTGGCAGCTTGCCGCCTCTCTGAAGGATGTGATTTTGATTCCAGGTAGCTAGACATAATGCAACACTTTTCCGTTAGAATGTAACACAGTAATCCACATTGACAGATAGCTTTGGTAGGGTGCAATGGCTAACCATTGCACCCTACCAAAGCTATTTAAATATTTCAAGGCGTTGGTGAGAGTTTTACAGTTGATATTAAAAACAACACGATTAGTAGCAATAATACTGGCGTTGCGATAAGTACTTTTGATATCTGTCGGACTATTCCATTCTGCACGAGACGCTGCATCATATCAAGCTTTCAGTGGCTGCTCGGCATCTGGATATTTTTCCCAAAATTGCCTTAAAGTGCTGCGGGCAATGATTCGCATACCAAGATTATAAAGCTGCTCAAAAAGCTTTGGAGCGTTTCATTGTTCAACCGATTGGAAGTGACAAAACCAGCTTTTTTTGACTTCGCCAACAGCATCGATTGCGGCAAAAACGCCAAGGCTTTTGTCATTTTAATGATGATGGACTGACCGAGTAGAGGTGCTAATATGCTGCTTATAGCCTGTTGCCTGCTTCTTGGTAAAGCCAGCTGAGCTAAGACCTACGCGCAACATGACAACTAGAAGAAATAGGAGCCCTGCTCCTCCTAGGTAGTTGGACCAAGATACAGGCGCTACTCCTGTTGGATGTCCGACGGTAGGAGTAACTGAAACGTGTTGTCCAGCAGATGGCACTGCAACAGCAAGCTCAAGTGGTTGGGATATGTTCATCGGTTTCGCCTCCTAGGCAATTTGGTTGAGTGAGGCGCGTTCCTTCGGGCTCGGTCCCTACTTCCGTCTCTCCAACAGGTCTTGTAGAGACTAGTTAAGAGATGAACGATTTAATTCTGTATCTATTGTAACTTTTTAAAAAAGAAAACGAGGAATTTGAAGAAATTTAATTATTCCTTTACTTAGCTAGTCTCCTTAGCCGCTGGAAAATCAACAACCCCTGGGGAGTTGCTATTTAACGGGACGACTGATTCTGTTGGGGTAGGAGGCTGAGTTAAGCCATTTTGCTTGCCGTTAGGTTGATGCCCAGTCTGATTCCACAGCAGCATCGCCAGGAGACCATCTACTAAGCCATTACCATTGCTGTTGTTGCCAACTAAGACATCTGGAATCAGGCGCACGTTGCGCTCACCTATAATCTGCATCAGCTGCATTGCCGTGTAACCGTGCGACCCCAGAGCTTCTACCCCAGCATGGTAGGTTTCTGCTCTAGCTTGACCCGTGGCGCGAATGCCCTCTGCCTCACCAACTGCTCGCAGTTTCGTTGCCTCTGCCTCACCCGTCGCCTGCTTGATCTGGGCGTTGGCTTTGAGTTCGGCAATTCTCACACTCTGCTCCGATTTAACCATTTCTTGCTGAATCTCAGCTAGTGCAGTCTCTCGGACTAGCTGCTGGCGCTGCGTTTGAGCCATCTGTTGCACTTCATACGTCTTGCGTTCTTCCTCCGCCAGCTTGCGCTGTGTTTGCGTTGCCATTAACGTTTCTGGTGGCTGAATCCCACCGATTAAGGTATCAATTGCCTGCACATCGTAGCTCCGCAACGCTGCCTTGATATATTCAGCTGCTTCAGCCTGCCGTTCGCTACGGGCATTGAGAAAGTCCAGTACAGTGTAATCTTGGGCGGAGTTGCGGAAATAGTTGCCAATGCTAGGTTCTAGGACGTTATCTACTAGATTTTGCATTGAACCTACGCGGGAGATGACCTTGGGGGCATCCAAAGCACCTACGTGGATGATCTGGGACACTTCCAAATCGAAGGCGAACCCATCTTTAGAACGCACAGTCAAAGCAGCGAGATTAGCGTCGTATTTGTGCCGCTCTGTGCGCCCTGACCAATTCAGCACTATGTTAATGGTTGGCACCAGTTCAACTTTCATAATCCGCGTGTTCAGTGGGTGTTTGCCTGGGTAGAGAGGTTCAACCCACACCCCCTTGTACCCAGAATTCACTAAGTTACCATGAGTGAAGGCAGCACCACTGACATCAACTTGGGCTGCACCTACGAAAGAAACCACCACCCCAACATAACCGATGGGAATTTCGGTCATGGGGACTTGCTCAACGTTGATAAACCAAGGATTCAAGTTCCAAGAGCCTGAAAGTAAAATCTGCTCTTGCAAGCCGCGTCGTCCACCACCCTCTAGGAATTTTTGCCCATTCTGGAAGTTATCGTGTTCGGGGATAATGGGGCCAGCAATCTCACCCTCTGGGATTGGCTTGCCATCCAGTGCCGTGACGATACCGACTTTATCGGAAGCTACGCTGTACACTCGCAACTGTTCTGGTTTCATCCCCATTGCACCAGCGCTCGCCGCCGTAATCACCTTAAACAAAGCAGTGTTGATCCGGTACGTGCCAGCAGTCAGAAAACCCATTTGACGACCTTTTTCCCCACCTTGGGTGAGGAACTTGCGGCCGGATTGAAAGTTGTCGCAAGGCACTACCTTACCTAGAATTCGTTCAGGTGGGTTTGAGGCACCATCTGCTGCGACTAGCAGGGCAATTTCACCTTGAGGAACAACAATCACAGGCTCTTTACGCACTGAGTATTGCCAAGGCCAATAGCCCCAGTGCCAGCCAGGAACAAGAGTATCGGCTTGATATCCAGCTTCTCCCTCCAGGGCAATCAGCCGTCCAGCAGGGAGGCTGCGACCAGCAAGAGAAAATTTCTTAACAACAATGCCGACTTCCCGTTCGCTAATTACGACCAGCCCACCCAAAAATAGAGGGATAAATATGATGACACCGCCAGCGATCGCTATTGGTATTAGTCCCCCAAGTGACATTTGCGTTGTCTCAAGTTGCATGTCACTCTTAGGCTGCGCGATAGCGAAGCGCACGTTTCCGTTGGCGATCGCTTGTTTGTCTAGCGCAGATACTGTTTTTAGGGTGTTGGCGTTAATGGTTATAGGTTCTGGTTTAGCAGCAACAGCTGGTTTCGGGGCAACAGCATGAATCCCACCAGCAATAGTCATGGAAGTCAAGACGGAGGCAGCTAGCCCCAAGGCTCTAGAGCGCTGAGGTGAACGAACAGAATTTTTGGAAATTCTCATATTCAGGAGTTTGGGTAATTGAAACCGGTTCACACTTAGTTGCAACAAATTGCTGAGGTAAATGGCACGGTTTCTAAGTAAAGAGTCTTACGCATTCTTTTTCAGGATTGCAGTACTCTCTACATGTTTTCAGCCTAGCATTCCTGAAAAGTTTCATCTAAATTCTTAACTTTTTCCCAAAGCTCTCAATTAGCCTACAAAAAAACTCCTCTAGCACATGAGCTAGAAGGAGTTTTTGGGCTGGAAGCAAAGGCGCTTTAGTTAAGCCATACCGCCAGCGGCTTGAAAGCGAGCGCGAGCGCGTTTGAGGGCTTGCGTTGCTTGGATTTGTTCTTGGCGATTGCCGCCCTGAACTTGATTGACACGAGCTTCGGCTTCTGTGTAAGCAGTACGAGCCTGCTCTAGGTCGATGCTATCGCCACGCTCAGCACCGTTGACAAGAATTGTCACTTCGTTATTTTCTACTTCAGCAAACCCACCCATCAGAGCGATCGCCACCCAATTGGATTTCTGACTGGGGCGGACTCGCATGACAGCAGTATCCAGGGCAGTCAAGAGCGGCGCGTGTCCGCTGAGGATACCCAGTTGACCAGTGGTGCTTGGCAGGATTACTTCTTCAGCTGTAGCATCCCAAACGGTTTTGTCTGGCGAGACGACACGAACAGTTAAGGTCATAGGTGTTAGGAGTTATGATTTGAGCTTTTCAGCTTTGGCGATCGCCTCATCAATGTTGCCGACCATATAGAAAGCCTGCTCTGGCAGAGCATCTAGCTGACCAGACAAAATCATCTGGAAGCCTTTGAGAGTTTCTTCTAGCTTTACATACTTGCCAGGAGAACCAGTAAAGACTTCAGCAACGTGGAATGGTTGCGACAAGAACCGCTCCAACTTCCTAGCACGGGCTACTGTTAAGCGGTCATCCTCAGACAATTCATCTAGACCCAAAATGGCGATGATGTCCTGGAGTTCTTTGTATCGCTGTAGTGTTGCCTGGACTTGACGAGCGATACCGTAGTGGTCTTCACCTACTACGCTCGGTTGCAACATGGTGGAAGTCGAACCTAGGGGGTCAACAGCTGGGTAGATGCCCTTAGATGCCAAACTCCGTGACAGCACTGTTGTAGCATCTAGGTGAGCAAAGGTGGTAGCTGGTGCTGGGTCAGTCAAGTCGTCAGCTGGGACGTAAACTGCCTGAATTGAGGTAATTGAACCTTCATTTGTGGAGGTGATCCGCTCTTGCAGTTCACCCATTTCCGTACCTAGTGTTGGTTGGTATCCCACAGCCGAGGGCATCCGACCTAGGAGTGCCGATACCTCAGAACCCGCTTGCACAAACCGGAAGATGTTGTCGATAAACAGCAGCACGTCTTGCTTACTCACATCCCGGAAGTACTCAGCCATAGTTAGGGCTGCCAGTCCCACACGCATTCTGGCTCCTGGTGGTTCATTCATTTGACCGTAAACCAGCGCCACCTTGGACTCGCTAATGTTTTCTTCGTTAATGACCTTCGACTCTTTCATTTCGTTGTAAAGGTCATTGCCCTCGCGGGTGCGTTCGCCCACACCGCCAAACACGGATACACCACCGTGAGCTTTAGCAATGTTGTTGATCAATTCCATAATGATCACGGTCTTGCCCACTCCGGCACCACCAAATAGACCAATCTTGCCACCACGCCGATAGGGCGCCAAGAGGTCAACCACCTTAATGCCCGTTTCAAACACTGAAGGCTTCGTTTCCAATTCAGTCAGTTTCGGGGCAGAGCGGTGGATGGGGAAACTTTCCTCAGTATTGACTGGTCCCAGGTTATCTATAGGTTCACCCAACACATTAAAAATCCGACCTAGGGTGCCGGGACCAACTGGCACACTGATAGGAGCGCCTTGGTCTGTTGCTTCCATGCCACGGATCAAGCCATCAGTGGAACTCATAGCAACAGCCCTGACCTGGTTATCGCCCAGAAGTT
>JAFAVL010000137.1 GCA_019242465.1 Chroococcidiopsidaceae cyanobacterium CP_BM_RX_35
TTGGAGTAGACCTACCTGAAGGTAGAAAAACTCATCGAAGACAAGGCGACGACGAGCGAGTTCCAGGGCGGCGCTGTCAGCGGGGAAGTGGATGTTCGAGATTGCTACAGGTAAATCGATCAGCCCATACTTATCCCGCAAGGTTGCTGGTAACGGATCTTTGAGGTGGACAGTAGCAGACAGAGCAGCCAACACTGTTTGCCTCACCAGATCCGCTGCGACTCCATCTGCGAGGGTATAAACAGGCACCACTCGACCGATGCTTAGCGAATCAATCGGATCGCCTGGATGGGCTAAAACCTCCACTTCTGGGTCTTCTAGCGTCAGACCATATTTGCTATCTTTCACCAATCCTGACGCCGCTACCACCACACCAACTGGGTAACGGCGCTTTTGCTGTTCCTGCCAACCTCGATGGGAGTAGCGGTGACCAGCGAAGAAGCGGCTGATGCGGATTTGCCCAGAACTGTCTTTGATCACCAGCTCCAGAATAGTCAGTTTAGAATTGCGCGGGCTACTGAAGCAGTGAGAGCGTTTCACAGTGCCAATCAACGTGACAGTTTCTCCAGCCTCTAACTCCCGAATTTTCACTTGACGAGCATAGTCAATGTGATCGCGGGGATAGTAAAACAGAATGTCTCGAACGCTAGAAAGTTCTAGTCGCGCCAGATACTCACCTTTTTTTGCCCCTACCTCCGCCAAACTGGTTAACGGTTGATCGAGCCTAGGGGCAAGCCGCCGATATACTGCAGCTGAATTAGACTGCACCAAGGGTGTTGTACGTGGTGGCTTACTATCTCCCTCACTAGCTGTTTGTAACTGGTGGAGATACCGACGAGTTTCCGCCAATAGATGTTGCCGCTCTTCCAAAGGCAACTGAGGATAACTCGCAAATTTAGCTGCCATTTCGTGCCACCGACGACGCTCTGTTGGCGGTAGGGTAGAGGGAGGTTTGCCAAAGCTCAGACTCAGAAATTCACTGAAACGATATTGCTTCCCAACAAGGTCTGTGAAGCCCCTTTCTACCTCTACTGTCAAGGCTTTCTGCAATCGCACCCAATCTGGTGATTCAGTCGTTGACATCGTCTGAGTTAATTCATTATCCTACTCAGTCCTCAGACCAGCCAGTACGCCAGGCAGCTTCAGCCCGGGCAATAGTCCACTCTCTCTGCTTCTTTTGATAATCCTGCCCTAGAGAGTTTACCTTTAATAATAGGTTGCGAATTTGGTTGCGCCCAGCCCTAACCTGGACATCAGCAAACTCAATCTCGGACAGCCGCAAGTGGATGGCAATGACGTGCGTCATAGTGGTGTCTTCTGACTGCTCATCACTTTCAGTTTCAACCACCAGATTTAAGAGATTGGGCGGTCCAGCTACAGTCTCTGCCGAGGCTTCGGCTTTTGCCGCAGCTTCTAGGAGTGGTTCTGGTAACTTCCTCGGCAAGATTCCTGCTTGTTGTAATAGGCGATTGGCATCACGAGAGGAAGTTTTCAGGGTGAGAGCGATCGCTGTTTCCAGGTTCTGTTGCCACTCCATTAGCACTCTAGGGTTAGAGGGGTAAGAAGATAAGGTAACCTTAATATCTCCATCTTCCCTAGCCTCCAGGTGTTTCTCTTTCTGAGGATGAATAGCAAGTAATTGGTCCGTGGCTTGTTGACCTAACTTCCGAATTGCTTGCTGTAGCTGTTGCTGTTGGTTGAACGACAAACTGAGAAAGTGTTCTGGGTATCCTTGAGTACAGAGGTTATAGCTAGCTAAAACCAAATGCTGTCGCACAGCTTGACTCAAGGCGGTTAGATAGCTAGCGTAAGCATTGCCAAGTTCTGCTGCAACTGCCCCTATCGCCTCCTCTAGGACGGCAATATCTCGTTCAATTCGCTCTACTGCTCTCGCCATGGCTTCAAATGGTTTATTCTTCAAGAAACAGGTCAACCAAACCAAGGTTGACCTGTCCTCGAAAGCTATTATGAGCTTGACCTAGCCAATTGCCTTATCAAGTTAGCTCTCTTCTGACTTTTCGATCCCTTCACCCAACACAAACCGGACGAAGCGACGGACTTGGATGTTTTCACCTAGTTTCGCTATGCTCTGCTTCACTAGTTCTTCTACTGTGATGCTTTGATCGCGAATAAAAGGCTGATCCATCAAAGCCATCTCTTTGAGGCGTTTCTCAATCCGACCCTGGACAATCTTTTCTTTGATGTTGACTGGCTTACCTGATAGGTCATCCTTACCCATTTCAATTGCCTTTTCTTTTTCGACAACTTCGGCTGGGATATCTTCTACCTTCACGTACTCCACGTTGGGGCAAGCGGCAATTTGCATCGCGATGTTTCGCACCAGGATTGGAAACTCTTCATTCCGAGCAACGAAGTCGGTTTCGCAGTTCACTTCCACTAAGACGCCAATTCTACCGCCTGTGTGGATATAGCTATCTACTAGCCCTTCTGCTGCTACACGCCCAGCTTTTTTACTAGCAGAGGCTAGACCTTTCTGCCGCAGCCATTCAACTGCCTTGTCCTTATCACCGCTGGTTTCTAGGAGTGCTTTTTTGCAATCCATCATACCAGCACCCGTTCTTTCACGTAGCTCTTTAACGTCTTTTGCAGGTATTTCCGCCATTTTGCCTTAGTTCCTACTTTGCTGATACTTTCTTTGCATCGTTGTCGCTGAAGGACTAATTATTTCTAGCTTACTCAGGACACCTTTAAGACCACTGACCGCGTTTATGCGGTCATCGCTGCTTTCACGAAGTCACCGCAGCTCTTCTGGGGGTCGCCTCTCCCTTGTTATGTGACTCTGAAAAAAAGGCAGTGTACCGATGGACTATTCCTCAGTTTCCTCTTCCTCTTCGGGAATCAACGAGTCAGTGTATTCGCTCGCCTCATAATCGAAGTCTTCTTCTGTACCCTCGTAATCTTCGTAATCTTCTTCAACGTCCAGCTGACCATGACGACCTTCGTAGATAGCATCCGCCAATTTTCCCACTATCAGCTTAATCGACCGAATGGCATCATCGTTTGCTGGGATGGGAATATCAACCACGTCTGGATCACAGTTTGTATCCAACATGGATACAATCTCAATCCCTAATTTTTGACATTCTTGAACCGCGTTATATTCTCGTCGCTGGTCTACAATCACAACTACGTCAGGGATTTTCCGCATTGACTTAATGCCGCCGAGGTATTTTTGGAGTTTTGTCATCTCTCGGCGCAGCATTGAGGCTTCTTTTTTTGGTAATAAATCGAGTGCCCCACTTTCTTCCCGACGCTCCAATTCTTTTAGGCGGTCCACTCGTGTTTTGATTGTTGCCCAGTTAGTGAGCATTCCGCCCAACCAGCGTTGATTGATGTAGTGAGCCCCACAACGGGCTGCCTCTTGCGCTACAATTCCAGCGGCTTGTCGCTTGGTGCCGACAAATAAGAATTTCTTTCCCTGCTCTGCCGCAGAGCGCGTATAGTTATACGCTTCTTCCATTAACTGGGCTGTTTGCACCAAGTCAATGATGTGAACTCCATTACGAGCTGTATAAATATATGGAGACATTTTGGGATTCCACCTACGGGTCTGATGCCCGAAGTGAACTCCCGACTCCATCATCTGAGCCAATGAAACAACTGACATTCTACTTATCTCCTGATTCGGGTTAATCCTCCATCCAGGTGTATTTCTGGGAATCATCCCTTGGAAACACCCGAACCCCTGAATGTGCGAATTTAGACAACATTACTAGGATAACACATTTAGGCTGGCTTAGAGGGTAAGGACCGTTGCCTCTGAGCGTATGCTTCATAAACACCGCGGACGTTGTACCAGTTGAGGAAAATTCGAGCTATTTCTAGAGCTAGCTGAGGTTTGCCTTGATTGATCAACCATTGTAAGAAGGGAGCCATTGTCCGCTCATTGAGATTGCCTCCTAGAGAAAGTATTCCCCAGAGAAGCTGATGCAGCCAGGTCATTTGAATCATTAAGCGCACATTCCAAGTAGGGTGCTTTTGATAGAACAGAACGCCCATACGACCCCGTTGAATTTCTTTTTCGATCAAGTTAGGAATTTGCTCTAGGGCAAAGGGTGGATGCCAATGATAACCCACAGCGGCTGGGCACTTTACCAGTTTCAAGCCCAGTTGTTTTAGTCGAACGCCAAGTTCTAGGTCTTCCCAGGGTAAAAAGCGGGTGTCAAATAATCCAGCTTGCTCTAGCCAGTGACGAGCGATCGCCACATTCCCTGTGGCAAAATAAGCCGCTGAGAAATCTGTTAGCTTGTAAGGCTCTGCTGTTGGGTCGTCGAAATTGCAGGTGTTAATCACACGACCGTAGGTAAAGAGGCGATCGCTGCCCTCAGCTAACTGCCCCTGTATCAATCCATCAGCATGTGCTTGCAGAAAATGCTCAGTCACTACTAGATCACTATCAATAAAAATGGTCGTATCCCCAAGCGATCTCTCTACCCCTAGATTGCGGGCAGCAGATGGTCCTTGATGATCTTGCGAGAACACTCTGACATGAGGAAACGCAGATGCCCGTTCCTCTAACCACGCCAACGTACCATCTGTCGAACCATCATCCACCACTACAACTTCGTACCCAGTAACCTGAGTGCCATCAGTCAACTGCTGCCTTTCCAAGGCTCTGAGGCATTTCTCCAAAATTGGTTTACGGTTATAGGTTGGAATAACTACGCTGAAAAACACTGTTTCCTCTCGGATTGACACTTCCACTTATTATGTAAATTTTTGATGGAAAACCCCATTATTATTGTCGATTACGCAGCTACTTATCCAAGCAAAGACATGGCAGTAGGTCATGTAGCATTTTGGGTATAAACACTTGCTTCATGTCTGAAGACCCTGCGGACATAGATTTTGTTCACTTTTAACAAGAAAAGACATGAAATAGTTGCATAATTATCTACTCGTTATTTCGCTCCTTAGAGCGATTGATGTACACACTCACGTTTGAAGTGTACTTGGCATGCGATGCTCCCTGAGAGGAAAACCACAGAATGAAAGCTCAAGACTTGAAAGGAAAAACTATTGCATTTGCTGGCTCCGGTGGCCTTGATAGCTGCACAATTACCCGTTGGCTGACAGATAAAGGAGTACGGGTTGTCTGTTTCACGGCTGATCTAGGGCAACCTGATGAAGAGGATGCCGAAGCAATTAAAGAGCGGATGCTTTTGTCAGGGGCTGCTGATTTTGTTTTGTTACCTGCACGGGAAGCCTTGGCAGCAGCAGGCTTGAGCGTTATCCAGTCGCAAGCCTGCTACGAGGGACGCTACTGGAATACAACCGGGATCGCTAGGTGTGTACTTGTGAAAGCCATGCTGCCAGAGATGAAAGCTAGGGGGCTGTCTATTCTCAGCCATGGCGCGACGGGGCGTGGCAACGATCAAGTCCGGTTTCAACTTGTCACTAATATGCTCGCTCCGGACTTTGAGGTGTATGCTCCTTGGCGCGACGAGGAATTTATCCAGCGTTTCCCTGGTCGGAGCGAAATGATTGACTTTTGTAAAGACAATGGATTGCCAATTACTGCTACGAAAGAAAAACCTTACTCCACTGATGCGAATCTACTTGGGTTAACCCATGAATCGGGGTTACTCGAATCCCTAACAACTCCGGCTTATTTTGTGAAGCCGATTATGGGTTGTTACCCTGTTGATGCTCCCAACGAACCGGAGGAGTTTACCGTCCACTTTGAGCAGGGACGCCCAGTTGCGCTTAATAGCAATTCTGTCAGTTTACTTGCAGCAATCGTTCAGGCTAATACCATTGGTGGACGCCACGCTATTGGGATTGGCACTCACTTAGTTGAGAATCGCTTTGTGGGGATCAAATCACGGGGTGTCTATGAAAGCCCAGGCATAGAAATGCTTGGCACCTGTTATGGGTTATTGCTGCAACTCATCTTAGATCGTCGTGCCCGTGAGTTTTTTGAACAACTATCTCAACTCATCGCCAAACAGATTTATCAGGGTTACTGGTTTGACCTGGCAACTCAGATGGCACTTTTAGCTATTCAACGCACAGCCGAACTAGCAACAGGAACAATTACCGTCTCCGTCTACAAAGGAAATATCTCGTTTGTCTCGGCAATTAATACGCCTCATTCCCTATATTCTGAAGAAAATGCCTCAATGGAAGGGGTCGGTGACTATAACCATATTGATTCAGAGGGACTGCTACGGGTATTCGGGGTCAGCGCAAGGGTCCTAGCTACAAGCCGTCAGGTCGATCTCCATTAACAGAACGCTTGACTTGGCGAGACTCTAGCCAAATAGGGAAAATACTCAAGACAATCACTAGCAGCAATGCCGCGATGCCAAATTGAGCCAACCCAGTAACTAGTTGCTCTAGGGGGACAATACGTCCGACAAAGAAAGCTAAAGTTACCATTACGGCAGCCCAAACCGTTGCCCCTCCTAAGTTGCACAAAAAGAATCTGCTGTATGGCATTTCGGCTATGCCAGCTAGTGGTCCGGCAAAAATCCGCAAGAGCGCAATGAAGCGACCTAAAAACACAGCTTTGGCAGCGTTTCGACTAAATTGGTCTTTAACTTTTAACAGTCGCTCTTCTGGCACCCGAAAGAGATAACCGAGGTTAAGTAGGAATGACCAACCACCCACTCGACCAATCCAGTAACCGCAGTTATCGCCCAGTACAGCTCCAGCGATCGCACTGCTTAGGACAAACCAGTAATTGAGTTCACCACTTCCTGCTAAGAATCCACCGACAACTGTAATCGTCTCACCAGGTAAGGGAATGCCAGTGTTTTCCAAGGCGATTCCGAAAAAAACTGCCCAGTATCCATATTGATGG
>JAFAVL010000198.1 GCA_019242465.1 Chroococcidiopsidaceae cyanobacterium CP_BM_RX_35
CTTCTGTTAGTAAGGGTTTAAATTGTCCCCAGCCCATATCTTGACACTCGGCTGCCACTTCTGCCTTAGTCTTACCCGCCAGCAACATGTAGAGTGTCAACAAATTGTTACACTCAGGTCGTTCTGGATCGTCAAACACAAGCCCGCGAATTGGATCAGTTTTGCAGCGCTTAATCTTATACTCAATTTGTTCTGGTGGATCTAGCAGGTTGATCCGGCTTAAATCTGAAGGATCGGATTTGGACATTTTGCGGGTGCCGTCTGCGAGGCTCATCACTCTCGCCCCTTCAGCTATAATCATCGGCTCTGGTAGCTTAAGTATTGGCTGGTTGGGGCTCGCGAATTGGTAATTGAATCGGTTAGCAATATCGCGAGTGAGTTCTAAGTGTTGCTTTTGGTCTTCGCCTACAGGCACTTTATCTGGCTTATAGAGCAAAATATCTGACGCCATCAGCACCGGGTAATCTAGTAAGCCAGTATTAACGTTTTCTCCCTGCTTGATCGCCTTTTCCCGAAACTGGATCATATCTTCCAACCAGTTGAGCGGCGTGATGCAGTTAAGCAACCAGGTCAATTCACTGTGAGCCGAAACATGAGACTGTACGAAGATCGTGGAGTACTTTAGATCAAGCCCACAAGCCAGATATAGTCCCACCAAGGTATAGGTATCAGTTGCTAGCTGCTTTGGATCGTGGGGCACCGTAATGGCGTGTAAATCTGCTACAAAGAGGAAATTATCATATTGGCTTTGACCTGCTACCCAGTTGCGAATCGCGCCCAAGTAGTTACCGAGATGGTAATTGCCAGTTGGTTGAACCCCAGAGAGAACGCGCTGCCTAGCCATAAATTTCCACTAAACTGTTTGGAAGAGAGCTTGATCGCTCCTGATAACAGGAATGTCTTATTAGTGTGACATTTTCCGGTCTCCTGCGCCCAAAAGGCACAGACTTCTCGGCTAGAAGCTTTTACCCACTTTAGGATTTTGACAACCGCTCTTGCCCATACCCCTGCCTTGGGCATAGCAGCATTTTTAATGCAGAACAACCACGATGTAACGTATTTTTCAGCTCGATTTTACAAAAATTGACGGAATTTAAGCTTTTTGGTGTTATATCAGCAGTATTCTTAGGTTTGAATACTTCTTGCATCTCCGGAGTGCGTGCTTTTATGAAAGCTTTACTACTCTGGCCAATAATGCCCAACTCTTTCTGGTCTTACCAGGAGACGCTGAGTTTAGCAGGTTTACGTTCAACTAACCCACCGTTAGGTCTAATTACAGTTGCGGCGATGCTACCAGAAACTTGGGAGCTACGGTTTGTAGACCGCAACGTTCGGCTTGAAACTGAAGCGGACTGGGCTTGGTGCGATTTAGTCATGCTCTCAGCCATGATCGTTCAAAAACAGGATTTACGGGCATTGATTCAAAAAGGGCTGACCTTGGGTAAAAAGGTGGCAGTTGGTGGTCCCTTTCCCACATCAGTGCCAGAATTTGCCTTGGAAGCAGGAGCGCATTATCTGATTTTGGATGAGGGTGAATGCACTATCCCCTTATTCCTAGAAGCGCTCTCTAGAGGAGAGGAGCATGGCATTTTCCGCTCAACCGAGAAGCCCGATGTGACACAGACGCCAATGCCTCGGTTTGACTTACTGGATCTGGATGCTTACCTAGCAATGACAGTACAGTTTTCGCGAGGATGTCCGTTCCAGTGTGAGTTTTGCGACATCATTAATTTGTATGGGCGCAAGCCGCGCACAAAGACTCCAGAACAGATGCTAGCAGAATTTGAAGTCCTTTATCAGTTGGGCTGGCATCGTTATGTGTTTGTAGTGGACGACAATTTCATTGGCAACAAGCGCAATGCTAAGCTATTCCTACAGGCGCTGATCCCATGGATGGAGGCACGAAATTATCCATTCATTCTACTTACTGAGGCTTCACTCAATCTCGCAGAGGACGACGAACTTATTGAGTTGATGGTGAAAGCAGGCTTCACGATTGTGTTTATGGGTATTGAGACACCCGATACAGATAGTCTAGTTGGGATTCATAAGCTCCAGAATACTCGCCGCTCTCTAGTTGAGTCCTGCCAGAAGATTACCAGAACTGGACTCCAAATTATGTCCGGCTTCATTATGGGCTTTGACAACGAGCGTCCTGGTGCAGGTCAGCGGATTCGGGAATTTATCGAGGAGACGGGCATTCCCCAGGGGCAGTTTAGCTTGCTGCAAGCATTGCAAAATACAGCAATGTGGAATCGCCTCCAGCAGGAGGGGCGACTGGTTAATGGAATCGGGACATTTCACCAAGGCGCAATCATGAACTTTGTGCCAACGCGCTCAGTAGAAGAGATTACAAAGGAATACATCGACGCTTTCTGGCAGATTTACGAGCCGATGCCCTACCTGAAGCGTACCTTCCGCCACTTTACAATGATGAATGACTGGCGAGGCAAGACAAAGCGCCCGATAACTTTGAAAGAGCTACGCCTGTTTCTAGCAGTGTGTTGGCGGCAAGGTGTGCTGCGTTCCACCCGGCTGCGGTTCTGGTGGCAACTGGTAGCTATCGCCCTATCTAAACCCCGCTTAGTCTATGACTACATGACAACATTGGGAATCGGCGAACACTTTTTCAGTTACCGCTATGTAGTGAAAGCACAACTGCTAGCCCAGTTAGAGGCATTGAAACAGACACAAGAGGAAGAAACTAGCTATCAGCACCTTGCGGCTGTCAGTTGAGCAGATGGCAAAAAGCGATCACATTCATGAGTTTTTAGAGTGCGATCACCATCAGTCTACTGTAGTGGAGATTCAGTAAGTTCTGACCGTGCTTTCACCCCAATGCACAACGGCAATGTACCGTTGACTCTGAGTTAGGGTGAAGACAGTTGGCAGAAGTGGATCTCAGCAAAAGATGCAGCAGGTTTCGCAACCGATTGTTAAAGATCTGGTACTAGTTGGAGGCGGTCACAGCCATGCCATTATTCTAAGAATGTTTGGCATGAAACCTCTACCTGGAGTCCGTCTGACTCTGATTACCGAAGCCTCAGATACTGCCTATTCCGGGATGCTACCTGGTCATGTAGCCGGATTCTATAGTCATGATGAATGCCATATTGACCTGCGAATTCTAGCTCAATTTGCCCAAGCCCAATTGTATCTAGACCAGGTAATCGGGTTAAACCTAGAGAACAATAAAGTTCTCTGTGCTAACCGTCCTCCTGTAGCATTCGATCTCCTGTCAATAGATATTGGCAGCACCCCAGCTACGCTCTCTGTACCGGGGGCAACAGAATACGCGATCGCGGCTAAACCAGTGCGTCAATTTCTCACACACTGGAGTCAGCTGCTTGAGATTGTCGCTCAAGCTCCCCAGTCCCCACTCAGCCTCGGAATTGTCGGTGGTGGTGCTGGTGGCGTTGAATTGGCGCTCTCCATGCAACGTCATCTGCATCAAATACTTAAGGCTGCCCAGCAGCCGACGCAGAACTTAGAAATTCATCTGTTTCAACGCGAGGCTCAACTCCTACCCACCTATAATCTGTGGGTACGCCGCCGTCTGTCAGAAATTCTCAGGCTTCGTGGCATTCAACTCCACCTTCAAGAAACGGTGGGTGAGGTGCAGAAGAGAGCAGGGGGGGCAGGGGGAGAGAAGAGAGCAGGGGGAGAAACTGCTCCTGAAGCTTTGTTTGTTAAGTGTGAGTCTGGACTTAAGGTCGAGTGTGATCGCTTGTTCTGGGTGACTCAAGCATCGGCACCCGGCTGGCTCAAAGCAGCTGGCTTGGCCACTGATGCCAATGGGTTTATCCAAGTGCAAGACACTCTCCAATCGGTGTCTCATCCCCAAGTCTTTGCCGCAGGAGATATTGCCACAATGGTTAATTATCCTCGTCCTAAAGCTGGAGTATTTGCTGTCCGGCAGGGTAAACCCCTGTTCAAGAACTTGCGACGAGTTTTATTAGATAAGCCGCTAGCGCCCTACAAACCACAGAAACAATACTTGAGCCTGATTGGGACGGCAGATAGAGCCGCGATCGCGACCAGAGGATCTGTTGGTTTAGGTCCTTCACCACTGCTATGGTGCTGCAAAGACTGGATTGACCGCAGATTTATGGAGCGATTCAGTGATTTACCAGTAATGTCAGGGAACAAGGAGAAGTCTACGCATACTCTCCTCCACTCCCCCCCTCCTCCACTCCTCTCCACCACCATGCGTTGTGGTGGGTGTGGTTCTAAAGTTAGCAGTACGACATTGGAGCGAGTTCTGAACCGGATTAGGCAAGGACGACTCAGCGACTGTTTTAATCGGAAGGATATCCTGATTGGACTTGATGCGCCGGATGATGCAGCAGTAGTCCAGGTGCCAACGGGGCAGGTGATGGTTCATACGATTGATTATTTTCGCGCTCTGATTAACGATCCGTTCGTCTTTGGTCAAATCAGTGCCCATCACTGCTTGAGCGATATTTTTGCGATGGGGGCGTTACCTCAGAGTGCCTTGGCAATTGCCACCATCCCTTATGCCCTGGAAGCAAAAGTCGAAGAAACCCTCTACCAACTGTTGTCAGGTGCGATTGAGGTGTTAGCTCAAGCGCAGGCACCGCTTGTTGGTGGTCACACAACTGAGGGAGCAGAGCTGGGATTTGGCTTGTCTTGCAACGGTTTAGCTAAACCTAACCAACTGCTCCGCAAAGGCGGCATGCAGCCAGGGCAAGTGCTGATTTTAACCAAAGCACTGGGAACAGGGACTCTTTTTGCCGCTGATATGCAACGGCTCGCTAAAGGTCGTTGGATTGATAGCGCTGTTGAGTCGATGCTGAAATCTAATCAAGCGGCAGTTCATTGTTTACTACGCTATGGGGTTACTGCATGTACTGACATCACAGGATTTGGACTATTAGGACACCTAATGGAAATGGTGCAAGCGTCTCAGGTAGCGATTGAGTTAGAACTTGAGGCAATTCCAGTACTAGAAGGCGCACAACAGACGCTCGCTATGGGAATATTCAGCTCTCTCCAGCCAGAAAACTTGCGAGTTTCGCGCCATATCGGTAATCTGGATCAGGTTCAGCTACATCCCAACTATCCCTTACTATTTGACCCTCAAACCTCTGGTGGCCTCTTGGCAGCCGTCCCCATTGAACAAGCTGTTGCCTGTTTAACCTCATTGAAAAACCTAGGGTATTCCCAAAGCTGCGTCATCGGTCGCGTGACGCCCCAAGTTGAGAGTAAAAAGCCGATTATCCTCCGCTGAAGAGCAAGCTAAAACTACTAAGCATCAAGACAGTCAGCATGAGTCATCAGCTTAAACAGCACCGAATCGTTAAGTTCTTTTACAGTTTGGGTTTATTGTCCATTCCTCTGATCTGTGCCCCCTTGCTTTTGCCGTTGGTCCTAGCTAAATTACCAACACCCTCACCTCAGCAGGCCATCACTCCATCAGCTAAAATTCTGCCTAAACCGCAAAAGCTCAGTGAAGAAGCTGCTAATACCAGGCACCGCCAATTGATGAATCAACTTCTGCTAGCAAATGCCAAGCAGACTAAGCAGCAAAATCTCCAGAGCGCAGCGCTCCATCATCGCCCTAACCAGGCAACAGCAACGTCTACCCAAACGCCTCCTGAACTGGAGATGAAAATTGCGATCGCCAACAATACGAGTAATTTAGTGATAGCGACCTCAACTCCAGGAGCAATCTTAGATGAGACGGGACACGCTTTAAGAAAGCTACCATCGGAGCAAGGATTTTCTGCTGTCCCATCTGGACAAAAGATCGGGTTCACGGGCAACAATACTGGGACATGGGAAGTTCCCGCCTCCGTTTGGATTAAAGCTAGCCCAGGAGGATTCGTCTTTGTGGGTCAACACTGGTATCGAGGTCGAGTCCAGTTGATGCTCCAGAGGTCTTCACTTTTGGCTGTTAACCATGTCAATCTGGATGAGTACCTATATAGTGTTGTTGGCAGTGAAATGCCCTCTAACTGGCCTCTAGAAGCTCTGAAGGCGCAAGCGATCGCCGCTCGGTCCTATGCCTTGGCTCATTATATTCAGCCCGCTAACTCCTTGTACCAGATGGGAGATGATCAGGCTTGGCAGGTTTATAAAGGTTTGGACGGGGAAGCTGCTAGTACCCATCGAGCAGTCAATCAAACCCTAGGTCAATTTCTCAGTTATCGCGGTGGTGTGGTTGAGTCTCTGTATGCTGATACTGACGAGATTGTGATCAAGGCTCATGGTGGTTTGGGCATGAGTCAAACAGGAGCTATGCAATTAGCTCAGCAAGGCTATGACTACCTGCACATCTTGGGAGCCTATTACCCCGGAACGAGTTTGGCTAGGCTGCGACTTGCCAAGAGCTGAAATTAGACTGTCAAACAATAGGCGGAAGCAGGAAGAGGCAGGGGGGGCTCGGGGTCCCCACGGAGGAGCCAGCGCTGTGGGCGGGTCTCCCGACTTGAGGCGACTGGCGTTGGGGATTAGGGGCAGGGGGGGAGAGGGGAGCAGGGAGCACAGGGGGGAGAGAATATTCTAAGACTTGCCCCATGCACCCTTTCTCCCTACTAAAAACTGCCTCTTCCTGCTCCCTACCCCCTTGCCTCTAGTAAGAGCGTCTGCTGGGCTCCCAACTGGAGCGAAGACTTAGAGTCAAGTCAGAATTAGGGTAAACGACATTCACGTCAGCTTTATGGCGACCAAGTAGCGCCCCACCAGCAGCGCCTGCTGCACCACCACCTAAAAGTGGCGCTAGTTTAAAGCCGCCACCAGTAATAGCTGTGAGAACTGTTGCCGCTCCTCCACCAGCTGCTGCACCTGTCAAAATACTTTTGGCATCAGCACTCCGAGTAATTGTCTCTTGCCTATTAACGACTCGGGAAACTGCATCAATGTTCTGCTGATAACTGGAATCAGGAAATTTCAAGTATTCTGCCTCGAA
>JAFAVL010000347.1 GCA_019242465.1 Chroococcidiopsidaceae cyanobacterium CP_BM_RX_35
TCTCAATGTTAAACAACCACTACCTTGATGTGAGAGATGATCATGACAAGTACAAAAGAAATTAGTCCAGCTATGGTAGCTAACCCTATTTCAAATCAAGCGGAAACAGTCAAGGTTGACCAGGCATTCAAACGTTACCTGTGTCTAGGTTGTGGTTTTTTGTACGATGAGGAACTGGGGCTTCCAGAGCATGGACTCGCCCCAGGGACCCGCTGGGAAGACTCGCCCGCTGATTGGGTATGTCCTGACTGCGGCACACCGAAGCATTTGTTTGAAATGGTCGAAATTCCTTACGTCGGTCAGCAACCTGTGAGCATCGCCAACGGCGCGTTCCTTGAGGAGAACATCACGAATCATTCGTTTCTTGTTCGAGACAGCGAGCGGGGCTACAACAAATATCTCTCAACCGGAGAAGCGTCGTCTTACATTGCCGGGCATCCCGAAGCAGTTCTCACACGCCACTCAAGTTTCAATTTCCATGAATACCAATCTGGCCGCGCCGGTTTCGGTCAAATGCGCGTGTTTGGACATGAAATTTTCAGCGGTACTGGTTGCGGTTACAACATCCATCCACATCACGACTTCATCATTTGTGCCTTTGTGCTGCAAGGTCAGCTGACACACATCAATACAGTCGGCGATATTGATCAGCTGATGCCAGGAGACTACTACGTGTTCTCCGCAGGCTCCGGCGGCAAGCATTGCGAATTGAATCTCAAGGCTGAAGACATGCAGGCAATTTATATCTGGTTCTTGCCGGACCACCTGATGGTGCCTCCCTCTTATAATCGCAGCCATTTTGACCCGCAGCGCGATCACAATCGACTGATCCCGCTTGTAGATGAGGCAGACGGTGGACTGCCAATTCCACAAGATGTCCGGATATCACGGTTGGTTACTGATACTCCAACCACACAACGCTACCGTTCCGCTTCAACCCGACACGGTGTCTATGCCTATGTGATCGAAGGCGAGGCGGAGTGTGGCAGCGCAACCCTGCGTCAACACGACAGCATTGGTCTATGGGGAGTCGAGGAGATCGACTTCTGCACCGGACCTGCCAAAACGGATGTCTTACTCGTTGAAACCATCATGTGACTCTCAAATGTCTCTCAAATTACGGGTGGCGGATGCTACTCAATCGCTATTCCAGCTACCGCCGCTCAAATACCCACATTACAACTCAAAAGGAAGGTTAAAAATATGCCAGTTATGCAAGTACATTACACTGAAGGCACTCTAGACGAACGTAAGAAGGCTGCGCTAGCTCAGCGTCTCACAGATATTCTGCTTAACATGGAAGGAGGTGCCAAGACGCCGGGAGGACTAAGATTCGCTACGGTCTTGTTCACTCCAGTTGGAAGCAGTGACTGGTGGGTCGGCGGGCAGACAGATGATACATATGTTGCTCCGCCCGGCAAGTTTCTAGTCGATGTCACCATACCCGAAGGCTACATGAATACAACCCATAAGAGCGAGGTTCACGCCGCTGTGAACGCAGCCATCATCGACTTGATGGGACACACAGGCAATCCAAGCGAGGGTGCAAGCGTGTTCGTGACCATTCACGAAGTCACCGAAGGGAACTGGGGAGCACGTGGGAAGACCATTAGTCTAGCCTCTATCGCTGACACGGTTGGTCTGCCCAAGAACGGTGAGCGGTTTGCTTGGGTACGCTCCTACTTTGCTGCAAAAGCCAAGCAGTTTGCCGCCGCGGGCTACCCTGCGGATACCGGCGGCTTGTTGCCGTGCGAGACTCCCGCAAACGGGTCTTCGGCAGCAACCCAAAAGCACAAAATCGGGTAGTGATATAGAAGTAATGGTGAGGATCAAATCCTATCTAGCTCTGCATTGTAGCCATGGATAGCCTATGTTTAGCAAAAGGAACAAAATGGTCGTTAAGGCTGAAATGCTTATCCGACAAAGCTTTTGATTCTAAGTCTTTTTGCTTAGATGGATGACTCTGTAGCGCCAGCCGGAGCCTAAAACCCTTGAAACTTCATTCGAGCCGGGGTCAGAAAAGCTGTGAGCGACCAAAAAATTTCTCTTGCTAAACATAGGCCAGATTGGCAGCACTGACTACGACTTGCAGCAATAGTTCTAGAGTATCAACTAGGAAATGTCGTTTATGCCCCAAAACCCACCTTGGCTCCGTCGTAACCTACTGCTTGCACCACTTGTATTGGCTTCACTAACTGGCTATCAACAATGGCCGCACTCGGAGTCGATTCCCTACTAACGCAGCGCGACGCACTCTTTCCCGTAGAGTTTGGTTCATCTATTGCCACAACCCAGTAATACACCACAAACGGAAATAATGATAGACCGTTTTCCAGGCGGGAAAATCATGGGGCAGCATCCGCCAAGCGCAACCTCCACAAAGAATATAGAAGATCGCCTTTAGCACTTCTCGCAGATTCACGCAACGGGGACGACCTCCGGTTTTTGCTGCGGGAAGGAGTGGTGCCAGAATCAACCATTGTTTGTCCGTCAGGTCAGTAGGATACAGCTTCCGCTTCATAACTCCTGTTGTTTCTCAGTCCACAAGAGTTAAATTTTATACTTGCCAGACACCCTCTGACTCTCCGTCATTCTAATGATAAAAGAAAGAATATTATTTTTATTTTGAAGGAGACAAAATGAAAACATCTTTCTTAGTATTCATCTTTACGCAGGATTTGAATCCACTAATCTTGCCTTAATAGTGATGAATTCTTGCATTAAGCTTCATCTATACTTGACTCTCTGGGATTACCTCTTTTCTGGTGGTGGCAGAATCCAAATTGTGCATTTCGGATTGTGGTCATGTTGGCAGTTGATAATCCACGCCAAGTTCCATTGCACCAGGTTGCGTCCTCAGACCTCACCCGATTCATTGTACTTCTGCGACATATGCCACCAGCCCATGCCACCAAATGGCAAAGAGTTGGAATTTTCCTGCCTGTTACTGTCTCCTAGAGAAGCTTTAGTTGGATTCGGGGAAATCACTACGAAATCGACGCAACAGCTAACGCAACTACGCTGACAGATAGTCCTGAACAGTTCTGGCAGCTATTTCTTGTTTTTCTTATACACAATCTGACAATCTAAGCCAAGTTTGACCAAGCCATCTGAATTAAAGCACTTATCAAACGCTGCTTGATTTTTCTTGATCACAGACAGGTATTTTTCCGACTCGCCCCAGTACTGATGCAACCCCCAGCCATAGACGGCGGCTCCCAGACCAGCAGCTAGTAACAGCGCCGCTAACGGAGAAGACATGTATAGGTAAAAAACTTGCCGCTGTTGAGGAAACAAAGTAATCATAAGCAGCAATAAAATTGCAAGCAATGCCACCACACCCCCATAAACCCTGAGAGTCTTCTTATGATTAAATGTCCACTCCAATGACATCCACAACCAACCGATTGACATGACTGTTAAAAGGATCAATAAGGTTAGTGAGCCCTGAGTGAAGCACAGGATAGGAAAAAGCAGGATAAAACAGAATCCATATAACTTACCAAAGAAACTTTTGAGCCGAAATGCTTCTTCTTGAAAAGTCCCAGTTTTAAACACAACATTATCGAAGCACATCCCAGTGACGAACATGAGTCCCTGCCACGATGTCCACAGCATAGCCTCAGTTCGTGAATGATGCTTTTCTTCTAGCAGATGCCAGTAGAGTTCTTTCATTTCGCCTCGAAGCTCTTCGTGCTCATTTTCTGGCAACATATTTGTCAGAAGCGTGTAGAACCTGTTCAAAGGAAACTCACTCCCCTTAAGATTCCTGCTTGTCATGATGCACCTCTATATGCAGGCTTCCACATTGCCAAGCCTGCACGCATTTGCTCGAATGCAGGCTTCCACATTGCCAAGCCCGCACGCATCTGCTGAAGCTCGTGAAGAACCTTTGCCCCTTGAGGGCTGATTTTGTAGTACCTTCTACGAGCCCCTTCTCGTTCTTCTGGACTCTCGTCACCCCAACGTGCTTCGACAAAACCTTTTCTCTCTAACCTCCGTAATGTTGGGTATAGAGTGCCGAAGCCAAGTTTCAGTTTGCCACCACTGCCCTGCTCAAGGGCGTCAATAATTTCTAGCCCGTACAGCTCATATCCATCCAAGACAGTGAGAATACTTTCCTCTACATGCGACATACTTTGCTGGTTCTGCTTCATATCCTGTCTTCGCTCGACAAATACATTGTAATATTAGGGTTGAACTGTATTTTGCAAATGTAAGGTAACGTTCAACAGTCACTAGCTGCAACAGTAAATAGAGATGTAGAGAAAGTTGTTGAAAAACTTAGGAGTGATCGAAGCCTAACTATTTCTAGTTCGTTTGCTTGGAAACAGAATAGCCCTGGCAGCAACCAGGGCCATTCCATCGGATCAACGAAGTTTTATTAATTGGGTGCAGCAGCACCTGGGGACTCTATCTTATGGTACGACAAATTCAGCAAGTTACGCCAGCTTTTCCGTGCCTTCATTGTGGTAAACCAGACTGGTGCTACCGACTGGGCGAACTAACCGTCTGCAAGCGAGATGCCGAACCAGCAACTGGATGGGAAGCCACCAGCAAACGAGATGCTGAAGGCAGCTGCTGCTACTATGCCCCAATTCAACCGCAGAAATCAATCAGACCCGCACAGAAGCGCTTCTGGGACTATCCCGCCCGTGATGGTTCACCACTAATTCAAGTCCGGCGTGAGGACTATGGAGATGGACGCAAAGCCAAGATCCGTCCCTGGCGATGGACAGGCTTTAAGTGGGTGGAAGGCTATGAAGGTCATCTAGACCGAGCAGAGATTCCCGTGTATCAGCTGGGCGAAGTCAAAAGAACGATCGCCTCTGGATTACCTGTTTTCATTGTTGAAGGTGAGCCTTGCGCTGACGCCCTACGCTCATTAGGACTGGTGGCGACCACCAATATCGGCGGAGCTAAGAAGTGGCGGGAGTCAGATTCCGCCGACCTAACTGGAGCGCAAGTAATTCTCTGCCCTGACCGGGATGTGCCGGGGCTGGAGCACATGGAACGTATTGCTCAAGATTTCTCCGACGCCCTGTGGCTTTATGCCTTTCCTGACTCGTTGGTTTGGAACCACCGGCCTTCGTCTCAGGGACTAGATGTGGCAGACTGGATTCAGGAGCAGGGGCTGACTCAAGAGGAGATCCTAGCAGCTGTGGGGTCAAAGCGCCTGAGAGCTGCCGTCAATCCAGTTGAACCACCCCAGAAGAAAAAGGCAGACTGGACTTTTATGGATATCTGCTCACGCATTAAGGAAATACAGCAATTTATCGACCCAGGTGAGCGAGAGTGGGAAATGCAAACACTCGCCAAGCAGACTGGTCGTTCTGTGGCGCAACTGTACAAAGTTTACGATACGGCACGCCAGAACCAGCCTGCCTTTGAGTTAACTGATGGTGTACAGCTGTTGGAGCAGTCACCCGAGAAATTTGACTGGCTAGTCGCCGGGCTCCTACCCATGGCGACAACGGCGCTGCTCTATGCCGAGGGGGGCACCGGCAAAACCCTACTCGCCAATAGCATCATCAAAGCTGTTGCCTGTAGGCAAAGCTGGAATGGGTTTCCCACCAAGCATGGCAAGGTGCTGCTGATGCAGACGGACGAGCCAGCCGTCGTTACCGCTCAGAATTTGAAAATCGCTCAGTTTCAAGAATTCCTCCAGCCCGGACAACTGCTAATTAACTCCAGATGGCAGTTTACCCAAACACAGCAGCTGCGAGAGGCGATCACCACCCACAAGCCAGTGCTGGTAGTCATTGACAGCTTGACGAGTTGCAACCGCATGGCGACGGTTGAGGAAAAGGATGTGGAATATGGGCGCTGCCTGTATGAGCTGCGCGATATCGCTATGGAACTTGGTTGTACCATTCTGGTCCTCCATCACGAAAACAAAAGCGGCGGCGTGCGGGGCTCTACCGCGATCCAGGCGAACGTCAGTGAAGTTTGGCACCTGAAGCGAGACGGCAAGCTCTCCCCAACGCAGCGGCTGATTGAGATCGAGAAATCTCGCTCGGGATGTGCCGGTGTGTACCAACTGCAACTGGACGTAGACGATTACAGTTGGCAGCACCAAGGCGATTTTGACCCATCACAGGCAGGGATTGAAGGTGAGCACTCTCGCCCCTTAGCCTCTCTACCCCTAAAGGCACGGGTGCTGAATTTTCTGGAGGAGCGCCCAGGCATTCCATTTGAGGTAGAGGAGTTGGTAGGTGAGTTTGGTGGGACTCCTGGGGCGGTACGCAAAGTCTTAACTCAGCTCTGGCGTGCGGGACTGATCGAATTTCAGGAGAGGAGCAAACCCGCGGGTAAGGGAACGACAAAATATAAAGTGTATCTGTTTGCCGAGTTGGATCAGCGCTCAGAAGCTCCATCCGGTCAGGGTTTTAGCGCCGATCCAAGCGATTGTGAAGCGCCGATCCAAGATGAGTGGATCACCGCTTCCCCAGAAGCGGATTGGCGCTCAGACCCCTTACCAGACAAGACTTTGGAAGCGGTGATCCAAACCGACACAAAGACAGAGCCCCTTTCTCAATCCGATTTCCAATCGTCCCTGTTTCCTGCCGCGGCAGTCTCACCGTCCCAGAAGTCGCGGCTGATGCCCCAGCATGGGGTTGTGCCCCAAGTTGGTGATGCTGTAATCACTCCGTTAGGGCAGGGTAGAGTTTGCTTAACCTACCCCAATGGTCAATTTGGAGTGGAACTGGAGGATGGTCGCAGCTTCAGTGCCTGGTCAGCGTCCGAAATTACAGTTCTACCTTTTGAGGCTTAGTTATCTAACAGCTTGCCCGACAGAGTAGTAGCTATCTGGCGACGGATTTGACAAAAGCGCTTAAACCAATGGAATCAAGGAATTAGTTATGCAGATTATTACGTTATGCAGTTATGTGGGTGAGGATGGAATCATGCACCTGCAAGTCCCAGTCGGTAAGACTGATGTGGACTTAGAAGTCGTGGTGATTATCCAGCCTTCAACATCGGCAAAGACGAATCCGCCTGAAGTCCGGGGCTGGCCGCCCGGTTTCTTTGAGAGGACAGCTGGTGCTTGGCAGGGGGAACCACTAACACGGGCAGAGCAAGGGGAAGCAGAACAGCGGGATGAGCTTGTGTGATCTATCTGCTAGACACTAATACCTGTATCGGGTATCTCACTCGTCGTAGTTCGCCTCTAGTTGACAAATTCGCCGAGGTATCACCGCCTGATATAGTCTTGTGTGACATTGTGAAGGCCGAACTTTACTACGGTGCCTATAAAAGCACTCGACTGGAGGCGAATCTGGCGTTGCTTAGGGATTTCTTCAACCTGTTTGTTAGCCTGCCCTTTGATAGTTGGGCAGCGGAAATACATGGTCGCATCCGGGCACAGTTGCAAGTCTTGGGGACTCCGATTGGACCTTATGACCTTCAGATTGCGGCGATTGCTTTGGCTAACAACCTAACACTAGTGACGCACAACACTCGTGAGTTCAACCGAGTGGCAGGATTACGTCTTGAAGATTGGGAGGCTCCTTCCGAGTGAGCAGCTACCACCCTCTAGTCTTGCATCACTTACTTACCATTCGGGGTTAACTTCTGGATGTCAACGGCTTCAAGATTTTAATTCGAGTCGATGTCGTTTAACCAATATCTCCCGACACCGCCACCGCCTCCCCTCATCCCTCAACTTCTCGCTCAGATGCTCTACGGGCGCGAGAGGGGTATTCCCTCCCAGAACCTACCCCAAGCCATTCATTACTGTGGGATTTGGAGTTGGGAGAGAAAGGGGTGACTTGGTTGTAGGCCGGAAAACTACAGAATTCCGACCAGCGCTCATACTGGGTAATTGAATGCAAAGTTATTTGCTCGAACATTGCGTGAGCTTTTGGTAAACCTGTAACCTACACTTAAAGTCGGGCTCAGAGGATGTCTTGAAAACCTTTGCTCTGCTTGTACTTAACCATTCAATAGTCTAAGGATGGTCAGACCGACCAGGCTGCAGAGGTTCACCTGAGCGCCCAGGCAGTGTCTATCGCACTCTGGAATTGAGGGAGCGACATCGCTCCCGAGAACATCGTACCGCCCACTACATAGGTCGGCGTACCCTGGACCCCAAGCGATTTCGACAACGCTAAGTTCGCATCGATACGCGCCTGGATTGACGGATCGTCCATGTCGCGGCGCAAGCGCGCCCAGTCTAGCCCGACCTGGTTGGTAGCCGCCTGTACTGACTGCTCAGTGATTTCTGCTGGACCGTTCATAATTGCTTCCTGCAGCTGCAGATAGCCGCCCTGCTTCTGCGCCGCCAGCACCGCTCGCGCACCGAACTCGCTGCCAGAGCCCTCTATTGGAATGTCCTTGTAAACGATCCGCAGTTTCGGTTCGGCAATGACCAGTTCATGTATTACCGGCAACATGCGCCGACAATAAGGACATTGCAGGTCATAAAATTCCACAAGCGTCTTTTCACCCTGCAGATTGCCGGTGACTGGATCGCTCGGAGTGTCTGTCAAAGCGAGTCGAACCTTATCGATCGCTGCGCGTGTCGCGTCCGCCTGTTTGCGGTTCTCGTCCGCTTGTAGCGTCGTTACTCCGTCGCGCAGGATGCTTGGGTCTGATTTCAGCGCCTCGCGTATGATGTGTACGATCTCTGTGCGTTGCTCCGGGGTGAAGGCCCTCGTTTGCGCATCAACTTGGGCAGCAGATGACACCTGCGGAAACAGTAACAGCGCCAAGCAGATCGCTAGTAATGACATCAGGCGGAGCGCATGCATATTAACCTCCTGTACGGGAAACACGATTTGAGTTCGTCACACTCACTATGCCAACACCGACCGAGTAAGTTGACGATACCACAGTCAACATTACAGAGAGCTTTAGCCGGGCGGCAACAGGCTTGCCTTATCTTGGAGTATGCCAAACCGACTTAAGGACAAGTGTTCAAGGGCGGAACGCTGCCATAGAGCAGATTTATACCAGTTTCCGTCGAGCCGATT
>JAFAVL010000362.1 GCA_019242465.1 Chroococcidiopsidaceae cyanobacterium CP_BM_RX_35
CTCCATTTTTGCCATTGATAGCGCTGCCAAACATTCAAGCTAATACTCAGCACAACTAGTGCCAGTAGCAATGGCCAAGTTGCGAATAGGAAAACGATCGTAACCGCAATCGGCAAAATGAGAATGAGGGAACCACCAGCATTATTACCTATTGCTTTTTCTGTCATGCCTGTCATGGCAAATTTTTAAATTGCTGGCAAAAGGACAATCTTATCTTGGCAAAAATTCGGAGCAATTGCTTGCTTTGTTGCAAAAAATTGTGATAACGTTTTGCCTTACCGGACGAGAAGAGGATGGAAGGACAGGTCTTATTGACACACAGGACTTGCTGCACCTCAGCTGTCAGAGAGCAAAATTTGCCTTGCCTTTGCAGCATAGGTTCAGAAAGTTGCTGTAGACGGTTTTAACTTTACCTTGCCATTGAACTGAAGCAGTTTTCAATTGTAATCTCCTGCCATTTTTTTGCAGGAGTATATCGATTGATATCATCTGTATCAATTGTTGCAACGACAACATAGTCCCCATATTGGGAAGCAAGCGTAATTGCTTGAGATGCAAGAATAACGTCAATATCAATCCTCTCATCATGAGCAGTCTTTTGCCCCGTCTGTCTTGCCCATGCCCATAGTTGGGCTCCCTTCAACATGATCTCAGTCGAAAGCGGATAGTAGACAATTCCCATCTTGCCAACCAAGTTTAAAGCTTGAACGCTTGCAAGCTTTTTGCCGAAAACCAGTGTTCTACGCAGTTCGTAGTCGATAATCTCCGGCACGGCTACTACAATATTGCTACGAACTAACTGTTGAGCCCAACGCATGCAAGCAAGATGTTCTGCCTTGGCTGCTGGATTCGTGATAAGAGAGAGTGGATAAGAATCGAGGAGAACAAACGGCATCTTGAAGGTTGTCTTTACTTCCAGCCGAATTCTTGCTTCAGGTACTCGAAAGTTTCAGACTGCTCCTGCTTCTCCTCTTCAGTCAAAGGATCTAACTGATCTAACCGATGAATCTGCTGTTTACTTTGCTCAAGAATCTGCTCTAGTGGTTGCTTCCCAAGAACTAATTGCCACGTTCCAGTAGATAAGTGTTCTTCCTCAATGCTCTCACTGTTCCGAGCAATTGCCTCAAAGATAATGTCAGCAAACTTATCCAGGAGTTGCTCTCGCCGAGTACTTTGCCAAAAGAAGTTATAAGCTACCATCACGGAGTCATAGGTTAGTCCAACTCTATCTAGCAGCGTATAGTTTGTAGGTTCTCGCCCAGAGAATATCAAAGCCATCTGCCTATATTGCTCACGTTCCTCAGGGAGTAGGCTGCTCCAATTTTGTGCTGCTTCTTCAGCTTGCAGTACCATCCCCTCATAAAGTACCAGTTCTACTCGTGCTAGGATAGGAGCTTCCCGCAAGATGGGTTGAAAATTCCGCTCCTCAAAGTATGTGTACCACTCTAAGTAGGTTCTGCCTCGAAATCGAGCCATAACCGTGTTGAAAGTCTTAGTCGCACGCTCCAAACCTCGATTGAGAAAGTCCCGGATCTGAGCTTCGGGAAAAACTTCTTGAACTAGGGCGATCTCACTCATACGTCGCCTATCTTTGAATTGTCCTGCTTCCATTGTTGCACCATATTGGTTAGCTGTTTACAGCTGGTTTGCAGGAATTTTCCAATTGCTTTGTATAAGGTACTATAGTCTCGACGCAACAAAGGGTTGAGAGAAAGTTCGGCTGGAGAACGAGCATTGCTATTGCTAGATAGGGCATCAAGCAAATCCATTAAAGAGTTAGGTCGCTTCAGGAAGTCGTTATACAGCTCTTGGCGGAACTCCTGAAACTGAGCAATTAGGTCTTCTGTTGTAGACATGTCTCAAGCAAATACGGGTGGCCACAGTTGGGATACTGATAGTTCCCATTCAGGTAACAACGCCGGAATTGTAAGTTTGTCGCTCTCTCGTAGCACGTGGAACTCAGTGCTAGAGTTATAAACAGTAACAGTCTGTTCGTCTGGATCGATGAGCAGTCCTATCTTCGCCCCCAGCTCTAACAATCGTCGCAGCTTCTGTTGTCGTGATGCCAATTGGTCAAAGGCAGATTTAATCTCTACTACTAGGTCGGGCACTAATTCGGGATAAGTTCTTGGCAATCGCTTCAAGCGTTCTCGTGCAAAGAAAGAGATTAAAGGAGCGACTACATCTCCATTAGGCAACTGAAATCCCGTCCCGGCACTAACAATATGCCCGAGCTGACGAGGCTCGACCCAGGAGAACAAAAGTGCACAAAAGCGAACGCTAATTTCGCCAGAGGTAAAGTCGTTGGGAGAGTTACCCAAATCTTCCCCACTGCTCTTAATCCCAACGGAACTGCTGGTTACTAGTTGTATAGGTGTAGGTCCCAAGATGATTTCTTTTAGCACTTGTTGCCGCAGCTCTTGCAGATCCACTCTCAGGGTTTGAAGCACTCGCACTGCTACCCCATCCATCACCTGGAGCGAACCTAGCAGGAGATGCTCTGTGCCAATGTAGCTATGACCCAGCCTTCGAGCTTCTTCTAGCGAGTTGTCCAGGACAAGCTTAGCTTTGTGAGTAAAAGGACACTCCACGCCTTTAACTCCAGCACCACGCCCGATAATTTTTTCGACTTCAATCCTCGCAGCGTCTAGATTTACCCCCGCCAATTTGAGTACCTTAGCAGCAACCCCACAATCTTCTGCAATCAGTCCCATTAGGAGTTGCTCGGTCCCCACAAATTGATGCCCCAAGCGACTACCTTCCTCTTGAGCAAGGACTATCACCTGCTTAGCCTTGGCAGTGAATCTTTCAAACATAGACTTTTCCTCAGAGGAGAAAATTGATTCAATCGGACAGCGAAACAGTTGGGCAATTTTGAAGGTCAGGGGCAGGCTGGGGTCATATTTTCCCACTTCAAGGGCGTTGACCGTTTGACGGCTCACACCTAGATGTGCTGCCAAGTCCGCCTGTGACCAGTTGCGTTCAGCTCGGAGAATGCGTAAACGGTTTTCCATTGCTTCAAAACTGATTCATCTGCATAGCTTCTCCCTTACCTTACCATATATGGTAAAGTCTAGTTGATATTATATCAAGCTAACTTTACTAAAGCGAGAGGAGAAATTTGATTGGGGCTACTGCTGTATGACTTTATGACTTGAGTTCAACACAGGGCTGTCCTCACTACTTATTGGTTGCTAGTCGATTGCTGCTCTCGCCAAGCTGGCAAATTTTTGGCGTGGCACAATTACCTCTTTGATGGCGATTTGGTATAAGCTGTTCTGAGAGTACGTAGTAGCCGCTAGTGCAACATTGCTAGTAGCGTACATTCCCAAACCAACCGTGGTTGGGCGAAGCAAAGTAGAGATTTGCGGGCTTGCTCAAGCTGTTGTATGGGAGAGCGCTGAATTTGCCCGACTGAAAATTGCTGCCAGTAATGGTGCTGTAGATAGTCCACTAACCAAAGCTGAGCTGCTGTATCCAGAGTTGTATCAATTTGACGGGCGGTTTCCAGCACATCCTTGAGGGATTTGGGAGGGGCAACTATCGCTTGGAGTAAGTTAGAGGGAATGACTTGGAGCTGCTGCCAGGAGGCGATCGCTGCTCCTGGACTACCTTGGGCAACCGCCAATACTGATGGCTGCTGCAAAATTTCTGCATGACCGGTCTGCTGTAATATCTGAGTCATCCCCTCTAAATTTAGGCGATAGAAGGGAATGCGTTGACACCTAGATACCAGCGTTGGTAACAAGGATTCGGTGGATGGTGCGATCAATATGATCGTTGCCAGTCCTGGTTCTTCTAGCGTTTTTAGTAAGGCATTTGCTGCTGCTTCTGCCATAGTCTCAGCCTGTTCAATGACGACCATACTCCTCGGCGCTGCTAATGGGGAGCGGGAGAGAAACTGGGCAATTTCGCGTACCTGCTCTAGCCGAATGAGAGGTGGTGCCTTGCGCTTTAACCCAGCCGCAGCTGCCTCAGCAGCAGAGAGTCGTTGCCCTTGATGAAGATAGGTAGGTTCTACCCACAGTAAGTCGGCGTGATTGCCCAACAGCAAGCGGTGTTGCATCTTTTGCTGCCGCTCTGTTGGCATCCCAGCACAAAAAATTTGTGCTACAAAGCACCTAGCCGCTAGGCTGCGCCCTACCCCATCTGGACCTGCAAACAGATAGGCAGGAGCAATCCGATCCTTGATAATTGCCTGAGTCAGTAGCTCAACCGCTTGGTTTTGCCCTACCAGTGGTGCAAAAAAATTGCTCAACTCTCCCACCTCTCATACCACTGAGTCAGTTGTTGCCACAAAATTGCCTGAATCTGCTCTTGCACAGCAACCTCATTCAAGCTGGCATTAACTCGCACTATTCGTTGTGGATGAGCTTTTGCCAACTCTGTATAACCCTGCTGGACTCGTTGATGAAATGCTAGTTCAGCTTGTTCAATCCGATCGGTAGAGCTTCTGCCCTTTGCCCGTGCTAGCCCCTGTTCAACATCAACATCCAGCCACAACGTTAAATCGCTTTCTAGCCCACTTGTGGCAATCTGATTCAGCTGCTTAATTAAACCGAGGCTCAAACCTCGACCATAGCCCTGGTAGGCAATGGTCGAATCGGTATAGCGATCGCATAAAACCAGTGCTGAATCAGCTAAATGTGGCTTCAAAACCGCCTCAACATGCTGCGCCCGATCAGCTGCGTATAACAACAGTTCAGCTACATCCTGTATAGGTTTTTCTCCTGCTTGCAGCAACAATTGCCGCAGCCCCAAGCCCAACTCAGTACCACCTGGTTCGCGAGTGACGACGACTTTTGACAAGGGGCAAGAGGGAGGGAAATTTTGGAGCCATTGCCGAGATCGCTGCATTTGGGTGGTTTTGCCGCAGCCCTCTACTCCCTCAAACACAATCAGTTTGCCTCCCATCTCTATCTCCTTAAGATGTAAATATCATCATGACTCGTACTCGTTGGTTCTGTATCATAGGATCGACTGTATGCTCTAAGGCGAGGATTAATTATGGCTCGCTATCTTTGTTCGTTCACCGTTGTTGTTCCTTTCGACCGTCTCCGACAGTTGCTCACAGAAGTTCTGCAAGCTTGCAACCTTGACATCATCTATGACACGGGTGACTACGTGATGGCGCGTGAGGTACTTGGTGAAGTTCCCTTCACCAAATTGGTAACAGTGGAAGTGTTGATTGATAAGATTGCAGCTACTGAAACAGAAGCGCGGATGAACTTTGTCATCAAAAATGAGGAATTGCCGCTCCAAGTTGACAATCACTGTCACCAAATGTTTAATCGGGTTTATCAGGCAATCGCCAATAATCATCACTGGCAACTGGTTAAAAGTATTGCCGGATAGACTTTTGTAACACTGGCTACCAACGATTTATTCTTCAATAATTGGCAACATGTTCGGACCAATCAATGTCACATCCCATTCATCCTGTGGTCCTGTTGTCAAGGTCTCTCGCCCCAACAGGTAATAAATAGCACGCACTTGAGGTCCAAATACAATCTCATCTTCATTCTTTAAGTCGTGGGTTGAGACTTTGCGACCGTTGATCAATATCCCATTGGCACT
>JAFAVL010000399.1 GCA_019242465.1 Chroococcidiopsidaceae cyanobacterium CP_BM_RX_35
GGTTAACTTAATTCCGTTTTGGATGCTAGAGGTGGGTACGGTTGTAGTCCTGTTTTGGGTCATTCGTGAACTTGTCAAATTCGCCATGGTCTTCACGAACAGCCTGTTGGTATATCTGCCTCTGCTGGATCCGATTCAACTTTTATATAAAGATCCAACGCAGATTCTCCTATTGACGCTCTCGATTGCATTCTGTCTGTCTCCTTGGATATTGGATGGACTACTGCGGCTCTTCTATGGTTGCCAACCATTGTCAAGCGATAGGCTCGCGCAGCATAGTCCAGAGACAATACAGATGCTGCAAAGCTATTGTCTAAAACAGCACTGGTCCTTACCCCAGCTAGGCATCTTGCCCACAAGTATACCTTTTGTTATAACTTATGGAAATCTACCCCGTACCACCCGAATTGTGGTCAGTCAGGGATTGTTAGCGCAACTAGAAGATGATGAAATTGCTGCCATCTATGCTAGCCAGCTAGGTCAGATTGCGCATTGGGATTTTGTTGTTATGTCCTTGGTCATACTTGTTACTCAAATTCCTTACGCAGTCTATTGGCAAGTGTCTCTATGGGGAGACCGTAGAGCTAACAAAATTTTAAGAAGTGGAGCGGCAATCATTGCTTCGCTCGGCTATGGCTTGTATTGCCTCCTCAGCAGTTTGGCTATGTGGTTGTCACGGCTGCGGATTTATTATAGTGATCGCTTCGCTGCTGATTTGACTGGCAATCCCAATGGTCTCACTCGTGCCATAATCAAAATTGCGGTTGGCATTGCTCAAGAAGTTCAGCAACAGGGATATACCCCCTGGCTACTGGAAAGCTTCAATTTGCTTTCTCCTATAGACCACCAGCAGGCTGTTAGCCTAGGTAGCTTACCTATAGACACGCAGTTGGAATCGGTCTTGACATGGGATTGTCTTAATCCTGACCGCCACTGGCTAGCATTCAGCAACTCTCATCCATTGCTCGGCGAACGACTCCAGCGCCTGGCGCACATAGCCTATTACTGGCAACTCCCAACCGAACTCGATCTGGTTAACCTTGACGAAGCAAAGAGCGTTGCTCTGCCGACCGACCTGGAATCGAATTCCAGGACGCACAACGCGGCAGTGCCTTCCGCACCCGGAGGGAGCCTCCGGACGGACTGGTATGCCTGCGGGTCTCTCGCAGGCAACGTCCTTGAGAACGTTGATTCTGTTGCCTCAATCAAAAATTCAAAATCTTTATTACAAGCAGCTCCTTTCCTCGGAATTCTACTTTCCTTTGCCTCTGGAGCTATTTTTTGGCTGCTTTGGAAGCTCGGCTATATGCTGGGGTTTTGGTCATTGAGCTGGATATATGATGATTGGTCCTTGTTTGGCGGTCTACTTCCTATTGGTTTTAGTATTGGCACCCTAGTACGGATTAATTCCCTGTTTCCAGACATCAAACCTGCCAACTTACAAACCAACACCAAGCTACCATACCTCCTTGCCAACTCTACTGCCTTACCCGTTGACGGTCAGCCTATCCGTTTACAAGGCAAGCTGCTTGGTCGTCGCGGCATGAGTAATTGGCTAGGACAAGACTTGATTCTGGACTTCACTGCTGGTTTAATCAAATTACACCATGCATCTTGGCTTGGACTTGGTCATCTCTTGCCTATATCGCCTCGCCCCTACGAGCTGATAGGTCGAAGTATAACTGTCACTGGCTGGTTCCGTCGCGGTACCACTGCTTGGATCGACATTGATACGCTGCGGACTTATAATGGCGCAACTAGCCGCAGTAGTCACCCAGTTTGGTCTATTGTGTTAGCAGGTGCAGCAGCTACTTGGGGAGCTTATATCCTCTGGAAAGGCAGCTGAAGCGAATTGGTCTAGCTCAAACAGCCGCCCTTGTTAGCTAGTATTAAATTTCTAACGATATGCTATTACTTAAGAAAGGTACTACAGCTGCTATTGAAAAGTCGAAATTAAGGCTAAAGATGGAAATCTACCTGCCAAATTAGCTGTACGCCAAAGGTCATGATATTGTGAAGTAATGATATCAGAGTCCAAGGGAAGTAGCACCAGCAGCAGAAGCCTGGCTAGAATCTCTGTCAAAAGGCAAACTGCCTAATGTAAGTTTAGGTTTTACGGTGTCAAGTGCCTAGGGCGTTAAATAGCTTTTGTTCACGTGATAAAGGGGTTTGCAAAGATTGGCGGTTTGGAGCAAAAAATTGGGTTGCGGCAGCGTTCGCCAATTACGACTAGCCAAGGTTTGCTTTGCCAGAAGTCTAAGCCGTGTTTCAACGCAAGTTTGGGGGAAGGAGCGATCTCCCCTCAGACAACTCTCAAGTGAGCAGTTTTGTCAAAGTTTTATTTTTACCAAAGTCTGGAGGTATCGTTCATGTCCGTTCGTCTTTATATAGGCAATCTGCCGAAAGAAGAAGTAGATCGTCAGGAGCTGCAAGCGGTTTTTGCCGAAATGGGAGATGCAGTCACCACTAAAGTTATTAAAGACCGAAAAACTGGCAAATGCCGTGGTTTTGGTTTTGTTACTGTCAATGATGACGAACAAGCTGACCAACTCATAGAGAAGTTTAATGGTCATATGTTCAAAGACACTCCCCTAAAAATAGAGAAGGCATTGCCTCGCTCTAAAGGTCAAGGGGATGAGGAATCTCCCAATCCAGATAGCAATCCTGCTCCTAGCACGGGTGGCGGCAGCGTAGAGAAAGCGGCTCCTCGTCGTAGTGGTGGGGCAAATAAGAAGCCTCGCCGCGCTGCTGCTAGTAACACTCCTGCTGCCGATTCAGATGCGGTTCAGCCTGATCCACGCTGGGCTTCTGAGTTAGAAAAGTTGAAGCAGATGTTAGCCGCTCAAACTACTAACTGAGGAAGATTAGGGGAGTAGGGAGTAGGGGGAGCAAGAAGACTGACTGCTAACTTTGTTCCTCAGCCATGCTGGAGGAAAGCTTCTGTAAGGCTTTACTTCCGTTCTGGTCCAAAGAGCAGAGCCTTAAACCAGACGTACCTAGATTTTTACCTAAGCAACGAGAAATAGACGGGTGTTTTTCTCCCCCTACTCCCTAGATAGATGCACAAACTAAGGGCAAACATAATTCTTTGCTCTCTTAATGCTGAAAGGAAGAGAGATTAGTGGCAGAATCAGTCTTGTAGGGGATTGTCACAATTTGTTATAAACTTTAGATTAAGCCTAATACTCATTTAAGTTGCTTCGAGATAGCCGCTTAATACTTAGTTTCTACACCTCTCCCCATCTCGTCAAAGTCCTTTACAGAACTATGAACTCTGCAACTCGAAAGCGCATCGCTTTGATTTCTGTCCATGGCGATCCTGCAATTGAAATCGGCAAAGAAGAGGCAGGAGGACAAAATGTATATGTGCGCCAGGTGGGTAAGGCACTAGCCAAGCTAGGATGGCAAGTCGATATGTTTACCCGCAAAGCCAGCAAAGATCAGTCTTTTATAGTTCAGCATAGTGCCAATTGCCGGACAATTCGCTTAGTCGCTGGTCCCGAGGATTTTGTACCTCGGGACAATATTTTTGGATACGCGCCAGATTTCGTTCAGGCGTTTCTAGACTTTCAGCAGCAGAATGGTGTTGAGTATAGGTTAGTCCACACAAATTATTGGATTTCTAGCTGGGTAGGGATGGAGCTGAAGAAAATCCAAGGTAGTCAGCAGGTTCATACTTACCACTCTTTAGGAGCGATTAAGTACAAGTCAGTTTCGACGATTCCACTAATTGCCAAAACTCGGTTGAGTGTTGAAAAAGCCGTTTTGGAGACAGCAGAGCGCATAGTGGCAACCAGTCCGCAGGAAAAAGAACACATGCGATCGCTCGTTTCCACGAAAGGCAATATTGATATTATTCCCTGTGGTACAGATATCAACCGATTTGGCTCTATAGATTGGCAACAAGCCAGGGAGTCTTTAGGAATTGACCCAGAAACTAATGTTGTGTTGTACGTGGGACGGTTTGACCAGCGTAAAGGCATTGAAACCCTAGTGCGTGCAGTTGGTCAGTCCCAGTTGCGCAGTCATGGCAACTTGAAGTTGATTATTGGTGGCGGGAGCCGTGCTGGTCACAGTGACGGCATTGAGCGCAATCGCATTGAGCGCCTGGTTAACGAGCTGGGGATGCGTGACTTCACGATTTTCCCTGGTCGTCTTGGCGATAAAGTCCTGCCAAATTATTATGCTGCAGCCAATGTTTGTGTAGTTCCCAGTTATTATGAACCATTTGGACTAGTGGCAATAGAAGCAATGGCAAGTGGGACACCAGTGGTTGCTAGTGATGTAGGTGGCCTACAGTTTACAGTCGTACCAGAGGAAACTGGTTTACTTGCCCCACCAAAAGATGATGCGGCCTTTGCGATGGCGATTGACCGAATTCTGATGAATCCAGCTTGGCAACGTCAGTTGGGTCAGGCGGCAAGAAAGCGGGTGGAGACTAAATTTAGTTGGGAGGGCGTCGCAGCACAGTTGAGTGAACTCTATACTCGGTTGCTGGAAAAAGAAAATGTTGGCCCAAGTGTTGAGACAGCTGCTGTGAGTGCTTGAACCTAGGCAGGGGGGAGGCGGGTGTTCTTTTCCCCCCTGTCCCCTGCCTCTTCATCAGCAGGACCATCCGTTAAAATACGTTAACTGTTCTGCTATGACTCACCATGGTTCAAGCTCCTGCACCGATCGCTACCATAGATTTAGCCACACTAGCCATCGACCGAATTCGTCAAGCTGGGTGTGAGTACGGGGATGTACGCTTTTGTACCTACCGTTCTCAGAACTTAACCGCCCGCGATCGCACTCTGAGTCACTTAGCAGATAACGTCAGCTCTGGCTTTGGGGTGCGCGTTTTACTTAAGGGGGCGTGGGGATTCGCTGCTAGTCACAATAAGACTCCAGCTGAGGTTGAAAGAATTGTCGCCTTGGCTGTAGATATCGCTAAGGCAAGCCAGCTTTCGCAACAGACAAAAGTCCAGTTGGTACCAGTCACAGCTGAGAGCGATACCTACGTGACACCGATTGTCATCGATCCCTTTAGTGTACCTATTACCGAAAAGGCAGAACTGCTACTGCAGCTCAATGAGCAGCTACTAAGTTACAGTGATCGCGGCATTAAAAAGGCTTATTCCTACCTGCGATTCACCCGCGAAGATAAAACATTCGCTTCCACAGCAGGCTCTACAATTCAGCAGACCCTTTACCGCAGCTATCCAGGATTTGGCTGTACTGCTATTGCCAATAGCGATGCTCAAAGCCGGAGCTATGAGCGTCCGCCCCTAAACATCGGTTACGAACATATCCAGCCACAGGACTTGTTGGCTCAGGTAGACCGTGTTGCTACAGAAGCAATTGAAAAAGTCAACGCTCCCCAAGGACCTTCTGGTATCAGCACGACTCTCATCCTCAAACCAACAAACTTGTTTCTCACAATCCATGAATCAGTAGGACACCCAACGGAGTTGGACCGAGTGTATGGCTACGAGGCCAATTTTGCTGGCACTAGCTTTGCCACTACCGATAAGCTGGGCACTCTCCAGTATGCTGCTCCTTGGGTTAACTTCCGAGCTGACCGAACTCAGTTAGGAGGACGCAGTACCATGGGTTACGACGATGAAGGTGTTCCAGCTCAAGATTGGTACGTTGTTAAAGATGGTATTTTAGTAGACTATCTCACAGACCGCGAGACAGCCTATAGACTCGGTCGTAGTAGTAGTAACGGCTGTGCCTATGCCGATAGCTGGGCTAGTGTACCGATGGTTCGGATTCCGAATCTAGGGCTAGAACCGGGACCAGATGGGGGTAGCCATACTGCCACTTTATCAGAGATGATTGCTGATACTGAGGACGGGGTTTTAATCGATGGGATCGGCAGTTTCTCTATCGACCAGCAACGGCGTAACTTCCAGTTCGGCGGTGATGCTTTCTGGAAAGTGGAAAAGGGTAAGGTGGTGGGAATGCTTAAGGATGTGACTTACCACTCAATGACAACTGACTTTTGGAATCGTGTTGATGCCTTGGGACCAACCTCTGAACGCGAACAGTGCGGTACCAATATGTGTGGTAAAGGTGAGCCAATTCAGCTTGCCCAAATGACCCATGCCTGTGTGCCAGTGCGGGTGCGTCAGATTCAGATTGGGGGAGCGCAATAATGATAGCAGCACCGATTTTGATGGGTGAAGACCAGGCACTGTCCTTAGTAGAAACAGTCATCAAACAATCTGAGGCAGAGGGTGTTTTTGTTAGCCTGAGTACTGGGGAAGAAGCTCTCAGTCGCTACTCAGAAAACCAGATTAGTCAGAACATTAGTCAAACGCGGTTTAATCTGACTAT
>JAFAVL010000442.1 GCA_019242465.1 Chroococcidiopsidaceae cyanobacterium CP_BM_RX_35
GGGGGAGCAAGAAGACTGACTGCTGACGCCCGTTCCTCAGCTATGCTAGGGGAAGCTTCCGTAAGGCTTTACTTCCATTCTGGTCTGAAGAGCAGAGCCTTAAACTAGAAATTCCTAAGTTTCTGCTTGAGAACGAGAAATGAACTAGTGTTTTTCTCCCTGTGCCCCCCTGCCCCCCCTGCTCCCTTGCCCCCCTGCCTCTACTGCCCCCCACTCCCTGCGCCCTGTGAAGGCAGCTTCACCACATAGGGAGAGGAGATCGCTTGGGCACGTCCGGCATTAACTAATGCTTGGTAGACAAAAGCTGCGACTTGGGCTCTGGTTGCAGGCTGATTGGGATTTAGTTGGCTGGGTGTCGGGTAGTTTATCACCAGTTGCCGTGCCGTTGCTGCTGCAACTTGGGTAGCGGCGTAGTTGGGAATTTGGGAAGCATCGGCATAAACCGACAGCGCACCCGAATTGCCAGCGGGTAAGTTCAGACCATTAGCTAGCGAGACTAGCACTTGAACTCTAGGTATCTGCTGATCTGGTTTAAACGCCCCGCCTGGATACCCAGTCATAAACCCACCCTGGTAAGCAGATTCAATTGGCTGATGAGCCCAAAAATTTTTGCTGACATCGGTGAAGTTAAGTGGAGGGCGCTGGACCGTTGGGGAAAAGGCTTTGTTGATGATGGCGGCGAACTGGGCGCGTGTCACTGGCTCATCTGGTTTAAACGTACCATTGGGAAACCCAGCGATAATCTTCTTAGCGGCTAGGGCTTTGATATAAGGTTGTGCCCAATAACCAGCCTGAATATCCTGGAAGGCAACTTGGGCTGCAACGAAATCGACTTTGCCCAAAATATGTTTTTTGTCAATATCGTTGGCAACAGCCACTATAGTGTTACTAGTAGCGTTGCGAACATCATATTTACCGTTGCTACGGATGATATTCTGTCCTGGATTATCGGCAGTACCCAGATCGGGTTGACCGTTAAGTGTGATCACAATGCCGTCCTGCGTATTGTTCTTAATCGTATTGCTACGCAGTACGGGACTGGCAGAATCATCAATGAACAAACCATCTTTGTTCTGGACAATCTGATTTTCTGTCACCATTGGCGATGACTTGCCACCAATCGCTAAGCCGAACCCAGTATCCTGAAATAGATTGTTGCGAATTTCTCCCTGGGCAGACCCAGCTACCGAAATGCCATTGCCCTGGTTTTTAGTGAAGACGTTGGATTCAATTTTAGGTGCAGCTGTTCCCAAAACAAAAATGCCTTCTCGGTTATTCTTGGTAAATGTATTGTTCTCAACTGTGGGATTAGTCGATTCAATCCACAGTGCCGTGCCACGGGTATTGGGGTTGCTGATGGTGACGCCGATAATAACGCTATCATTCTCGGCACGTACAGCAATGTTCTGACGAGCGAAGGCGGGACTAATGTAGTTTCCACCCCCAAAAATGACAATGTTCTGACCCTTAGTGGCGGGATCGCCACGTAGGGTAACACCTTGTTTGACATCGAGCGGGAAGACTTCGCCTGTTTGGGCAGTGTAGTTACCAGAAGCCAGTTGAATCACCGTTCCTGGTTGGGCTTGGGTGAGAGCGTAAGTAATGGTTTTAACGGGGGCGGCTTCCGTCTTACCAGCACCAGAGCTGTCCGTCCCACTATTTGGGTTAACGTAAATGACTGTTGCAGTGGTTGGTGCTTGTGCAGTGATTGAGGCAAGCATTGTCTTCTGCCTAGTGCCAGCCGCTGCCGCAGTTGACAGGAATGTCAAACCTGCAGCAAATAATAAAGCAGCCACTCCCACGCTGAACGGCGACTTAAATGCACTAATTGCGAATTTGTTTATCTGAGAACTCTGATATCTCATCTTATCTCCTCATCCACCTGGTAAAGCCTTGAATAGGTTATAGGGATAAAAACCCATGCAAAACTATACAGGATGAGAAACGCCACCGCAGCTAGGTGTGCTAATTAAGTTTTTATACGAAAAAACATCGCTTTCCCTAGTAAGCCAAGGTTTCTAAGGTTTCGCGCAAATATCGACGTACTTGGTGATCGAGGCTGGACTCCTGGGGTTGAGTATCCAGGCCTAAGTTCTCCAGCTGCCAGCGCTGGAATCCAGAACTGGCAGCGATCGCGCACTTAAGGCTATCCCAGATTGGTGGAGCTTCAGAGAATTGGCGCTCAGCAAAATCAGGAAAACGGCTCATATTACCCAAGGCTGGTTACTTTGTTAATGTGAGGCTGCGTCACGTGGTTACCATCGAGAAGGCATCAATGATGTCACCTTCAGTCCAGTCGTTGAATTTATCAACGCCAATGCCACATTCATAGCCAGCGTTAACCTCACGAACATCTTCTTTCATCCGTTTTAGGGAGTCAAGCATGCCTTCATAGATCACTTTACCGCCCCGGAGTACCCGTATTTTGCAGTTGCGGATTACCTTGCCAGACAGAACGTAGCAACCAGCAACCGCGCCTCGACCAACTGGGAAAACAGCACGCACTTCCACTTGACCCAGCGCTTCTTCCACCAATTCTGGCTCTAAGAGACCCTCAAGTGCTCCTTGGATATCTTCCAGTAGTTTGTAGATGATGTTGTATTCCCGCACATCCACACCTGCCTCGTCGGCAGCTTGTCTGGCACCGCTAGCAAGGGTCGTGTTAAACCCAACGATCACGGCATTACTAGCAGCAGCGAGATCGATATCCGTCTCGGTGACTTCTCCTGGAGCCGCCAACAACATGCGGATTTGCACTTCGTTTTGGGGAATTTGTTTCAGTGCGCCGATTATTGCTTCCACTGAACCTTGAACGTCTGCCTTCAAGATCAGATTAAGTTCTTTCAACTCCCCTTCTTGCGCCTGGGCTGAGAGAGTTGTGAGAGTGACTCGTCCCTGCATGAGGCGAGACTGTCGTTGCTTATCCGCTCTCTGGGACGCTAACGCTCTGGCTTCCTTCTCATTGAGGAAGACTTCAAAGTCATCACCTGCTGCTGGCACATCACCCAATCCCAAGACTTCCACAGCAAAGGAGGGGGTGGCAGCTGCCACTCGCTGTCCTCGGTCATCGACCATGGCGCGGACCTTACCTAGGACAGAACCAGCAACGAGGGTATCGCCCACTCGCAGCGTTCCGTTTTGCACCAGTAGTGTAGCAACTGGTCCCTTAGCTTTATCTAGATGAGCCTCAATCACCGTTCCTTTTGCTGTCCGAGTCGGGTTGGCAGAAAGTTCTTCGACTTCTGTTACCAATAAAATCATCTCCAGTAGCGTATCCAGGTTTTCTCCCTTGATTGCGCTCACCGGCACCATGATCGCGTCCCCACCCCATTCTTCAGGAGTTAGACCATACTGCGTCAGCTCTTGCTTCACTCGGTCGGGTTGGGCCCCCTCCTTGTCAATTTTGTTGATCGCCACAATGATTGGCACTTCGGCAGCTCTGGCATGGCTAATCG
>JAFAVL010000602.1 GCA_019242465.1 Chroococcidiopsidaceae cyanobacterium CP_BM_RX_35
TCTCGTCAAAAACATCGGGGAATGAGTTGGTCAACCAAAGGTAGTAAAGCTTTATGTCTACTCAATGTGGCTGAACTTAATGGGCGATGGCAGCAATTGTGGTTCTCCACTCAGTCAGCCTGATCACCGGAAAATTTACAGTAGGAAGTAATTCCCCACAGCATAGTATTTCCAACGAACTGGATCGTGCAGAGTGTGAGCGCGGGCGTTACGCCAGTGGCGATCGTAGTTATATTCCTGCAAAGTTGACTTAGTGCCTGCCAACTCAAATAACTTATTGGTAGCAAGCAATGACACCTCCGTTGCCCATGCCTTTGCTTCTGCTACCGCGATCGAAGATTCCACAACTTTGGCTTCCTGTAACCCAGATTCATAGGCGCGATCAATAAACTCACCTGCACGTCGCAGCAGTTCTTCGGCTGCATGTACCTGAATCACAACATTGCCTAAGTTGTAAAGAGTCAATGGGTCTTCATACCCATGTTCTTGTTTACTATCTACCCAAGGGCGCGTGTAGCGTCGGACGAAGTTGATGGTGTCGCGCAGAGCCGCTTTCGCAATTCCGACATCCACCGCAGCTTGAATGATTTGCGCTACTGCCCCCATCGGAGTAGCCCGTTCAAAAGCCAGGTAGTGAGGAATGACATACTCTGGCTTCACTTTGACATTTTCCAAGATCGTGGTACCACTCGCAGTAGTGCGCTGACCAAAGCTTGTCCAGTCATCTAGCAAAGTCAACCCTTCACTACCCCGTTCCACAAAAGCAACTATTGTATTGCCGTCTTCGTTAGCTGCGATTGTTGGAATCCAATGTGCTAGTAATGCTCCAGCCGAATAATATTTCCGCCCATTCAGGACATAACCATCGCCTGAGCGCGTCATTTTCGTCTGCACATCAGTTACAGATTTGGTGCCAATTTCCGAAAAGGCATTACCAAATCGTTTGCCTTGCAGCGCTAGATTAAAGAAGAACCGTTTTTGCTCTTCCGTACCATCTAGACGAATCGCTTCCACCATATATAAATGGTTTTGTGGGATTTGTCCTAGGCTGGAATCAGCTTCAGCAATAATTTTGATCACCTCTGCCAGAGTGGCATTAGAAACGCCCGCTCCCCCATATTCCTTCGGCACAATGATGCCCCACAAACCACTTTGGGAGAACTTTTTCACTTCTTCCACAGGTAAGCGCCGAGCGCGATCGCGCTCAGAATCTCCTTGAAGAAACTCGGCGGCTAACTCCTGTGCAACTGCGATCGCTTCGGCATCACTTTGAATGATATAAGCTTTCGGTTCAGCACTAACATCGAACTTTGCCGTCTCATCAATAATTATCGATGTCATTTATCGTCTCCTGATTTAATTACAACGTTGTCTGCCAAACTTAAACTTCTACCAGTTCCTTTGTCGGACGACGCGATTCCAACTGTCGTACCAAAGGAATCACATCATGACCAAAGGCAGGCAAATCATCGCTGTAGTGCAAAAAACCACCCAGAATTAGATCTACACCCACTGCATGAAACTGTTGAATTCGTTCGGCTACCTGTTCTTTGGTGCCAACTAAGCCAGAACGAAACCCATCGTTGTACTGCACCAAATCTTCAAAGTTTGAGTTTGCCCACATCCCGACTTTTTCGCGAGTTGAAGCTCCTGCCTGCGGGTATAACTCGGCTGAGTGACGATCATCCTGGTGCCCGCTTTCGCTACTCTTCACTTGCTGAAGCAGTCCCTTGAATACATACCCAATCTAACTCCTCCATCTACTAAAAGAACATGGCAGTGAAAAAAAAGCTCATTTGCTGGGGTTCATTCAGCATGGCGTTAACAGCCACGCCACAGGCATGTGGCGACATCCCAAAGATAAAGTCAACTGGGACTGGAGCCGTCCACCCTACTGGCAGCATATGGCACGCACCTTGGAACGGGGACTGTTTGATGCCATGTTTATCGCTGATGAATTGGCTCCCTACAATAATTTTGAGGACAGTTCAGATGCTTGTGTCAAATGGGCAGTGCAATGTCCGACGCACGAACCCTCCACGATCGTTCCCATCATCACCACTGCTACTAAGCATCTCGGTGTAGGTGTCACGCTTTCCACCGCGTTTGAGCATCCCTATTCGATGGTGCGACGGCTCTCCAGCCTAGACCATCTTTCTGGTGGGCGCATTGCCTGGAACATTGTCAGTTCCTATTCCAAAAGTGAATGGGATGCTTACGGTGCCAAAATGCGCGATCGCTCCCGCCGCTACGATCGTATGGAAGAGTACATGGAAATCTGTTATCGACTCTGGAACTCCTGGGAACCGGACGCGATTATTGCTGATAAAGAAAGCGGGATCTTTGCTGACCCCGGCAAGGTTCACGAAGTCGATTATCAAGGGGAATTTTTTAGCTGTAAAGGGCGATCGTTTTGCTACCGTTCACCCCAAGTTAAACCTGTGCTTTGGCAGGCAGGCTCGTCTGATCGAGGGCGTGATTTTGCCGCCAAACATGCCGAAGCCATCTTTGCTGTTCATCCTACAGTTGAGCGAATGCGTCAGTATACGGACGATTTAGATGAGCGATTGGAAAATAAATTTCACCGTCTTCCCGGCAGTGTCAAACGCATCTACGGGTTGCAATGCATCGTTGGTGAGTCGCGAGAACACGCCCAGGAGAAATATGAGCGGATTCAAACAAATATTCCCTTAGAGGGTGCTTTAGCATGGATTTCGGGGCACTTTGGTCCCGATTTTTCCAAATACGATTTGAATGAATACGTGCAGAACGTCGAGATACCTGGCATTCAGGGATTGTTCGAAAGCATTATTTACGCTAGAGGAGGCGAGCCGATTACAGTCAAGGAAGCGGCTCTGTACTATGCAATGGGTATGGGAATGCCGATCTTGGTGGGCACTGCATCCGATATTGCTGACAAAATGGAGTACTACATGGATGAAGGCGGAGCTGATGGATTTATGCTCGTCGCCACTTATACACCTGGCTGCTTTGAAGAATTTGTCGATTGGGTAGTACCTGAGTTGCAGCGTCGAGAACGTTACCGCACTGCTTATACAAAAACTACATTACGGGAAAATCTTTTAGCCGATTAAGTTCTGATGTTTCTACTCAAGACATACAGACCTTTGTTGTCTTTTGCTATCACATGAGCTTCATATCCCAATTCGAGGTTACTTTCAATCTGGCTCCTCCCCAATTACTCGATGAATTACACCGGGATAGTTATCTTCAGGAACGCTTCCACCAATCCTGATTGACCAGTGTAAAAACCACAGGTCAAATCCTGGAATCAACGCATCTGTAATGTAAGCAATCGCTTTTTTAGCAATCTGCTGTCTCTTATTTCTAATACCATTAGTCATCGCTTACCTCCAAAAGTCGGTCGAGACAAACACCATTAAGTGCGGCGGCTTAGCTGTTGCAGCACGGGAAATGGTTGTGTCGCAAAAAAGATTTGAGGACAGGAAATCCTTCTGAGTTTCTGTTTCTTATTAGGCAACTCCGAAAATTTGAGACAAGAATTCTATCTGCGCTCGCACATCGTATTTATCAGCCGTCTACAGCCGATTAGCAGCACGTCGAGGTCGCAAGCGAGCCATTATTGCTGTTGCCCATCGGATTTTGATTGCCATATACCACATGCTCCGCCAGCAACCCTTCCACGATTTTGCAGGTACTCATCTGGATGAGCGTTATAGAGATCATCTACTCAAACGGATGTGTGACCGGATTCAGCAGTTAGGATATCAAGTTAGCTTAGAACCTGTCTCAAGCCTGTCATCTTAGTCAATGTCTAACTTCAAGTTTCAAGATAGAGCCGTAAATCAGAGGTAGCCTTCAAATACCCAATCGCTGATATACCTCCTCCAAATGTCTTAAATGGTACTGCGGGTCAAAGCACGACTCTAATTCAGCTATTGATAGCAACTGGGTTACACGGGCATCTTTGGTAATTAAGTCGTAAAAATTGCCTTGCGGTTGATTCCAGGCTTGATGGGCACAAGACTGCACAATAGCATAAGCCTCTTCCCGACTCATCCCCTTTTCTATCAGCGCGAGCAACACTCGCTGGCTGAAGACAACGCCACCATAAATGTTCAGATTCCGTTCCATGTTCTGGGGATAAACCAGCAGCTGTTTCACTAACTCGGTCATCTCCACAATCATAAAATGGGTCAAAATGCAAGCATCCGGTAGCATCATCCGTTCAACCGAACTATGGGAAATATCCCGTTCGTGCCA
>JAFAVL010000648.1 GCA_019242465.1 Chroococcidiopsidaceae cyanobacterium CP_BM_RX_35
GTGGATTGGGTAAACCTCATTGAGGAAATCGAAAGCTTGGGTAGGAATGACAAACGGGCTTTGAAAAGCCAAACTACGCGGGTAATAATGCACCTGCTCAAGTGGCAGTATCAACCAGAACGTAGAAGCAATAGCTGGCGAGGTAGCATCATTGAAGGGCGTATTCAAATTAGAGATCTGCTTGCTGACTCACCCAGTCTCAAGCCTTATTTGATCAGCATTTTTGCTAATTGTTATCGGGATGCAGTTGAACAAGCTAGCGCCGAAACAGGACTACAGACAGAAAAGTTTCCCAACAATTGCCCATACATGGTTGAGGATTTCCTCAACCTGCTGTTTGAGTGGCGCGACGGAGAGCTGTTATGATGCAAAACCCGGTGATGTTCTGGTTGTGTTGCAAAAAATATACAAGGATATGAAAACTAGTGGGCAAGCAGAGCTTTATGCTGCTAGCCCGAGAATTTGAGACACCTTGGATAGAGGGACAGTCCCCGTGCTATCGTCCTTTGCTTCCCTAATGGTTAGACACACTCCATCATAATCACTCACGTTCAATCCCAAAACTTCTGATGCTCGTAGACCATGACTGAGTACTGCTAGCAGAGCTTTGTCTCTACTCTGGCTTTCTCCCCGGTATTCCAGCACTTCAATCAAAGCCGCCACTTCCTCTGGTGACAAGTTCCTTGCTGGTGGCAGCGGCACCTTCTCTAACGACATGGGTTCTGTAGGATTGTGTTGCCTCAGTTCTGGATAAGCTTTCACCAGCCAACTGAAGAAGCTCTTCAACGTTGCCAAGGCTCGATTAACTGAGGTTGCAGTTAGTCCCTGCTCAACAGATGAAACTTGAACTGAGCAACCTGGCGCGGCTTGATGTCTACCCAGGAAAGATCGGTCCATTGCAGAAATCGGGCAAGTTCTCGACGGTAGGCTTTTTGGGAATTAGCCGAGAGCGATTCCCTTACGGGATAGCTACGCTTCACGCGCCTTGAGAAACTCCTCCACCCGCAAAGAGCGTGAATCCTGGGGAGGCGCAGGCAGCCACTCTGGAACAGGAGCAGAGTCAAAGAGAATCAGGTGAATGGGTGGTAGGGAATCAGCTGGATGCATAGTCACTACAGGATTCCTCTCAAATCCAGAACGAAACCCGGAAGCACTCCTTCACTAGACAAACTAGTGGGAGCTGAGAGAACCTCCTTATCTTGTCCTCGACGGTAAATTTCTACCTGTTGGTATTGTGGATTGAGCAACCAGCCCAAGCGAACGCCATTGTCGATATACTCCTGCATCTTGGACTGAGTAACTGTGAGGCTATCAGTATCCGAGCATAGTTCTACTACAAAGTCTGGAGCTATGGGTGGAAATCGACGGCGCTGCTCTGGTGTGAGGGCTTCCCAACGGGTCAACAGAATCCAAGCAGCGTCAGGAGAGCGGTCAGCTCCATTAGGGAGTTTGAAGCCAGTGGAGGAATCAAAGGTAATACCTGTGCTATCTGCCTCTGCCAAATTAGCCAAACGCTGATTGAGCTTAGAGTTACGGCTTCCAGTTTCTCCGCCTGTGGGTGGCATGACAATTAGTTCCCCAACGCTAGTGCGTTCAAACTTAATTTCTGGATTAGCTCGACATAGACCATAGAAAGCATCGTCAGTCAGTTGCACAATGGCATCCAGGTTGAGCGTGAGAGCGGTCATTTGACTTCTCCTTGAGCGACGGAAATGGGGCAACTGGCATCAATACCAGGGATTAGCTCAATCATACGTAACCTCAAGGTCAGATAATTTATCATTATCTGACGTCAGACTAAAATTAGAATCTACGATATTTATTTTCAAAGAGAATAACTAGCAGCCTTATAATTAGGTCAGTACGGCATCAGCAGACTTCTTATGACCCAGCCAATCACAGAGCCTTTTCGCTGGACGACTAGAGATCTCGAACTGCTTCCTGATAATGGTGATCGCTACGAGATTATTGATGGGGAGTTATTCGTGACTAAAGCACCTCATTGGGATCATCAAGAAATTTGTGGCAGAGTTTTTGCTGCCCTAGATGCTTGGTCATTCTCTACTGGTAGTGGTCGTGCAGCAATTGCTCCTGGCATAATTTTCTCTGAGGCTAATAATGTCATTCCTGATGTTGTTTGGGCGAGTCATCAACGTTTAGCTGTTTTACTAGATGATGCTGGGCACCTAATTGCTGCACCTGAGTTAGTTGTAGAGGTGTTATCTCCTGGTCCACAGAACGAGCGACGCGACCGCGATTTTAAGCTGAGGCTCTATTCTGCTAGGGGCGTTCAAGAATACTGGATTATTGATAGACAAGCAAAACAGCTTGAAGTCTATCGCCGTGACGGAGCTTCCCTACGATTAGTGGCAACTTTATTCCCTCAAGATGAATTAACGAGTCCCCTGCTTCCTGGCTTTTCTTTCCAAATTGCCAGGTTGTTTTCTTAGTCAGGTGCGATCTCTATGCCCCGCACTGCTCCTAAGAAATGCATTACCTGTCTCACCCCTAGAAGGGTGGGTTTTCTCTAGAATTTCCTGTAATCTTTAACCTGACTTCGAGCCGGATCTACCCGATGTCTAAAAAGCGCGACAATCAGATTTTTGATGCTAGTGCCTCAAGCCGCCTACCAACTGGTAATAGCGAGCGAGAGAACGCTTGGCAGAATCGAGTAGCGCAGGTGGCAGAGCGCTTTAATCGGCAGTACCGAGGTGAAGCCTTTGATTTGCCAGCTGAGGTTGAGGCAATGCCAATTTTTCGAGAGTGGATCTCTGGTAAGCTCCCAGATAAAGTTGCCTCTCCTTTCTGGGAAATTGCTCGACCTCAGAAGAACCAACGCTGTTTAGACATTGGCTGTGGAGTCAGTTTTTTAGTCTATCCCTGGCGAGAGTGGGATGCATTGTTTTATGGACTAGAAATCAGCACTGTAGCACGAGATGCACTTAATGCTCGTGGTTCTCAATTAAACTCGAAACTGTTCAAAGGGGTTGAGTTAGGTCCAGCTCACCAGATGAAATACCCCTCTGCTCAGTTTGACTTAGCGATCGCCACTGGCTGGAGTTGCTATTTTCCACATTCTTACTGGATCGCCATCACAGATGAGGTCAAGCGAGTCCTGAAACCAGGAGGTTTCTTCGTTTTTGACATTCTAGATCCGCAGCAACCTTTAGCAGAAGACTGGGCAGTTCTGGAAACTTATCTGGGTGCAGAGGTATTTTTAGACCCTATGACTGAATGGGAAAATACAATCAAA
>JAFAVL010000650.1 GCA_019242465.1 Chroococcidiopsidaceae cyanobacterium CP_BM_RX_35
TCTCGTCAAAAACACCGGGGAATGAGTTGGTCTACCAAAGGTAGTAAAGCCTTATGCCTACTCAAGGTGGCTGAACTTAATGGGCGATGGCAGCAATTGTGGTTCCCCGCTTAGCCAACCTGATCACCGGAAAATTTACAGCAGGAATAAGTTCTCCTACCTGCTGATACCCTTGACTGGCGTAGAAGGACAAGAGCCGAGGATGCGTCTTGACGGCATCCAGCCGCACAGTACTACAGCCCCTTTGTGCTGCAAGTCTTTCAATGGTTCGCAAGCACCATGTTCCCAATCCTTGACCTTGCCAAGCCGGGAGTACAGCCAGCTTATGCACATACATCGCGCTTGGCGCCTTGACTTGCCAATGGATGTTCCCATATTTGATGTAGCTCAATGGCACAGTTGATGTTGTCTCCAACATAAAGGTACCGACTTGAGCTTCACCGCTGGTGACTGCGTAGACCTCCAGTGTCATAGCATCCTTGAGCATGCTTTCAAGCGAGTAGACCACCGGCATCCAGTGACTAAGACCGAAGCGCTCTTTCAGGTCAAGACCGCAAGCGACCAGGATTTGGTGAAGGGGTGGAACGTCATCAGCAGTGACGCGATGGATGGTAGGTTCCATTAGAGTAGTTGAACGGTATAGCAATAATTTCCCTCGCCTTTGAGTGCCTGTACGGCTGAGGGCATCCAAGTCCATCAGGTATTAGAGGCAGCTGCCATCGACATGCTGGCAACGAGCCTGAAAACGCCTCTCCAAATCGAGCAGTATTTAACATTGGCATCGTGACCGCCGCCAACAGCGTAACGGCTGGGCTTGCCCTCCTGCTAGCGGTCGCTGCCGGAATTTGCCTCCTAGTTGGTGGCTTTGGCATCATGAATACAATGCTCGCCTCAGTGACAGAGCGGACGTACGAGATTGGTCTACGGAAAGTGGTTGGAGCCTCCCAAAGAGACATATTGCAACAGTTTCTGATTGAAGCTGTCATCCTCGCCCTAGCCGGTGGACTGAGTGGTACAGGGCTGGGAGCCGTTAGCAGCCTAGTGATTAGCATGTATACACCATTCCAGGCTGGGGTTTCAACAGTTGGTGTATTCCTAGCCATCAGTGTTTCTAGCGGAATTGGTCTCATCTTTGGCGTCATCCCTGCCCAACGAGCAGTCCGGCTAGACCCGATTGTCGCCCTAAGGAACCTCTGAACTTGTCCAAAGTTGAGTATTGCAATGTGCTGCTTTTAGGGTTATCGTTAATGGCTGAGACTTTACATTGCTCCTTGGCATGGCTGAAGCGTTGAATCGAAACTTAATTGAGTACAACCGAGCTGAAGATTTGCAGCTGTGGCGATGGTGTAGCTAAATCATCTTTCACGCTTGTGCCTAACTGACTCAATCAACGTTCGACAATTTATCAGCCATGATGCAAAAAAGAATTCTGATCGGTGATCGCCTGCAAGGTGATGACACTCCAGAGGGAAAGCGCATTTAGGAAAATGTGCATGTTAACCGCTAACTCTCAACAGTTTTCAATCGGTTTCTGGTACCAATTCTATCCAGGCGAGTCGAATTTGAGCAGTCATAAGACTAGATTTGGGATGTATTAGGGGAGGGAACTGTCTGTGCCCGGATTCGCCCTCAACGAGTCATGAATGCTGTCCATTCAGCTATGAAAATTCGTGATTTCAGACCTGGCAGTTAATAAATTTCAGAATGGTCTAGCAATCCACGGTAGATGCTTATGAAACTGAATGAAGTTGTGCCCTGGGGCAGAACCCTAGGGGAATACAAGTTGATGTTTGCTCTGTCAGAAGCAAACCTAAACGCCAAAATTCTTGGATGTGGCGATGGTCCGGCTAGCTTCAATGCCGAAATGACGGAACTTGGGTATGACGTTGTGTCTATTGATCCGATTTATCAATTCTCTATGGATCAAATCAAACAGCGAGTTCAAGAAACTTACGAGCCAGTCATCTCACAGGTTAAGCAAAATGCAAATCGCTACATTTGGTCAAGCTTTCGCTCGGCAGATGAACTCGGTCATGCTCGTCTTGCTGCGATGGAGAAGTTTTTATGGGACTATGAAGCGGGTAAAATAGCAGGGCGCTATCTATCTCAATCTTTACCGAGTTTAGAACTGGAGGACAACCAATTTGAGCTATGCGTGTGTTCCCATTTACTCTTTCTGTACTCTGAACAGCTATCGTTCGATTTTCACATCGCATCCATCCATGAACTCCTACGAATTTCTCCAGAAGTTCGGATTTTCCCTTTGTTAAAACTTGATTGTTTACCATCACCCTATGTTAAGCCAGTTATCCAGGTACTTGACAGCAGAGGTTTTAATGTACAGGTTCAACCAGTTGCTTATGAGTTTCAAAAAGGTGGCAACCAGATGTTGAAGATCAATAGGTAAGCAGTCAGGGTGGCATTTAATTGTTAGGTCAGGCTCTGAATCAAATAATCAGTTTTAACTCTCTGCTAGTAATGATTACATTCGACGAGTTTAAAAAATTAGACATTAGGATAGGAACAGTTCTATCCGCGACAAAAGTCGCAGGAACAGATAAACTTTTGCACCTTGAGATCAATACAGGAAGCGAGACAAGAAGCATTGTTACTGGACTGGCTGAGTTTCTTGAACCTGAGTATTTTATTGGTAAGCAAGTTCCCATCGTTGTAAATCTTGCACCTCGAAAACTCAAGGGTATTGAAAGTCAGGGAATGCTTCTAGCCATAGACGTGGACAGTCATCCAGTTCTTTTACATCCTGAGCGCAATATTCCACCAGGTAGCAGTGTTCGATAAGATATTTTGTAGTTACCCTTATTTGTGTTCAGACGGTTGGAAGCGATGATAGCTGACTTATCGTTATCTTATCTATGAAAACAACAGATGAATGTGAAAATATGACGAATATTCGAGCCGAAATTGATCGGTTAGACCGTCAAGTTGTTGCGTTACTTGGTCAACGTTTCGCCTACGTTAGAGCCGCTGCTAAATTTAAGACTAGTGAAACTACTGTTAGAGCGCCCGAACGCTTTCAAGCGATGTTAAAGCAACGTCGAATTTGGGCAGAGGAGGAAGGATTAAATACTGATGCAATTGAAAAAATGTACCAAGATTTAGTTAATCACTTCATTGATGAAGAGATGAAGCACTGGCAACAATCTAAAATTGAGTAGCCACACCACATGATTGACCCGGTTGGGCAATTTGTCCTAACAACTCGCTACACCCGTACACAAGCGCCTTGAGTTTCAATAGAAAGTGATCGCACCTGAGCCATTATTCCCTCACCCTGCCAAGCAGTCTGCATCGCTACCCCAATAGCCCCTGCTCGATCCGCATCCGCCAAAGCCAACAAAGTTGGTCCAGCACCACTAATAACCACACCCCAAGCCCCAGCCGTCATAGCCGCTTGCCGCACCGCCTCATAACCTGGAATCAAAGCTTGCCGATAAGGCTGATGCAGCCTATCTTTTAGCGCCGCCCGCAGCCAATCGCCCCTACCCAATTCCAACCCCCGCACCAACAGCCCCAGATGCGCCGCATTAAAAATCGCATCTGCCCGACTCACCTCACCCGGCAACACCCGCCGCGCCTCCCGAGTCGAAAGCTCAAAATCCGGAATCGCTACTACTGGCACAACATCAGAATGCCAACCCACATCACAAACCACCCAGCCCTCTCGGCGCTCTCCGCGCCTCTGTGGTGAGTCAGCGCTGCAGGAGGGTTTCCGACGCCAGTTGCCTGCGACGGGAGACCCGTCTTCAGCACTGGCTCCTCCGTAGGCGACTGCGAACCCGGAGGGTTCGTCACCCAAATCCCTCACAGACAACTGACACCCCCCCAACAACGCTGGAACCACATTATCCGGGTGCCCTTCCAGAGCGATTGCCAACTCCGTCACCTCCCGATTATCGAGCGGTGTCCCAGCCAGCTGATTCGCCCCTACCAAACCGCCCACAATCGCCGTTGCCGAACTGCCCAAACCCCTCGCCAACGGTACATTCAACTGAATCTCAATCTGCACTGGCGGGGGCAGTTGACCTAACTGTTCGTAAAACTTGACAAACGCCTGGTAAAGCAGATTACTCTCATCTGTCTTCACCAAATGAGCCTCAGTCCCAGTAACCGTTATGCTAACCCGCTCGGCATCATTAGAATCAAGGCGAGTGAACTTGAACTGGTTGTACAAAGTCAGGGCAGCTCCAATGCAGTCAAAACCAGGTCCTAGGTTGGCAGTTGTTGCTGGAACAGTAACAGTAACATTCACAGTCATCTAAAAGTCATTGCGATCACCAATCGCCCGTTCCATTTTCTCCAGCACCTCCGCCACTGGCATCACTCCCAGCTCTCCAGAAGCACGGGTACGGATACTTAAGCTATTAGCTTCTACTTCCTTTGCTCCCACTACCGCCATGACGGGGATTTTCTCCTTCTCAGCATTGCGAATCAATTTACCCAGTCGCTCATTGCTGGCATCTGCCTCAGCCCGGATACCAAGCGATCGCATTTTGCTAGCGACTGCTTGGGCAAAGGGTAGCTGAGCTTCACTCACTGGCAGCAATCGTGCTTGCACCGGAGCCAACCACAAGGGGAAATCTCCAGCATGTTCCTCAATCAAGATCCCGACTAACCGTTCCAGTGAACCGAAAGGTGCCCGGTGAATCATTACTGGACGCTTACGAGAACCATCCTCTGCCACATACTCCAAATCAAACCGTTCTGGCAGGTTGTAATCTACTTGCACTGTACCGAGCTGCCACTCCCGGTCAAGAACATCATGAACCATGAAATCTAGTTTAGGACCATAGAATGCTGCTTCCCCAATGCCTTCAAAGTGTTCCAGTCCCAAAGTTTCTACGGCACGCCGGATGGCACTTTCCGCCTGGTCCCAAGCTTCATCGGAGCCGATATATTTATTTGAAGCCGGATCGCGAAAACTCAGTCGCGCCTTGAAGTTTTGTAGTCGTAGACTCTTATTTACCGCCAGAATCAGATCGACTACGTTAAGAAATTCGCTATCCAACTGCTCTGGCGTCACGAATAAATGAGCATCATCTTGAGTGAAACCCCGAACTCGCGTCAGTCCGCCCAGTTCACCTGACTGCTCGTAGCGGTAGACCGTAGCAAATTCCGCTAACCTTATAGGCAAATCCCGGTAGGAACGCAACTCACTCTTGTATATCTGGATGTGAAAAGGGCAAGTCATGGGTTTGAGCACAAAGCCCTCATCCTCAGATTCCCCCATGACGGGGAACATGTCTTCTTGATATTTTTGCCAGTGCCCAGAGGTTTTAAACAAGTCAACCCTGCTAATATGCGGAGTGACAACTGGCTGATACCCTCGTTTCAGTTGTTCCTGCTGCAAGAATTTTTCTAGGGTTGAGCGCAACACCGTTCCCTTTGGTGTCCATAGTGGCAATCCTGGTCCTACTAGATCGCTAAAAACGAATAGCCCCAGTTCCTTGCCTAGTCGTCGATGGTCCCTTCTTAGCGCCTCTTCCTTACGACGCTTATATTCAGCTAACTGCTCAGGTGTTTCCCATGCCGTAGCGTAAATCCGCTGTAATTGCGCCTTAGTTTCATCTCCTCGCCAATAAGCCCCAGCAACACTTTCCAATTCAATCCCTTTGGGATTCAGCTCGCTAGTATTTTCTACGTGAGGACCAGCACACAGATCCCACCATTCCTTGCCCAAGTGGTAGATCGAGATAGGTTCTTCAATACTTTCAAGGATTTCTAGCTTGTAGGGTTCATTAATTTCTCTGATTCGGCGTTCAGCTTCTTCACGACTTACTTCCTCTCGAATCACCGGAAGTTTTCGGTTAATGATTTTAACCATCTCTTTCTGGATAGCCTTGAGATCGCTCTCGGTGAAAGGTTCTGGATTGTCAAAATCGTAATAGAACCCGTTCTCAATCCAAGGACCGATGGTGACTTGCGCCTTGGGAAATAGCTTCTGCACCGCCATTGCCATGACATGGGATGCTGTGTGACGAATTTTTTTTAAAGTTTCAGATTCACTGGTTCGAGGCAGAGATATTTTATCAGGCTGCTCTGATGGGGACACTGGATTTTCCGATTTAGGCATCGACTGCTGAACCATTGGAAATGTCTTAATTAATAAGAGCGATTGATTCTGGAATAATACTTCTATGCTACGTTATTCTACTGCACACAGCACTGCTAACAGGCGTTAGTGATTTTGAATTGGATTCAGTACAAGCTTGATCCTGAGTGATTTCTCTTACGATTGACCCAGAAGTATTAAGAAACGTAAATCGCGCTAATATTAATGAAGAAGGTTAGAAATCTGTTTTTCATTCATGCTTAACTCAAACCTGCCTGAGCCTGAGTTGCTCAAAACGGTGTTGCAGCCACTATTAGAAGATTTTAAGTATTGGTTTGGGCGATCACGCTCCTTACTTGAAACTGAACGGATCTCCTTCCTTAGCATCGAGCAGCAATCTAACCTACTTGAGCGAGTCAGGCAAGCTCAGCAGGAAGTCAGCACTGCTCAGATGCTATTTCAGGTGACAGGGAGGCAAGTTGGCATTCATATGGCAACGCTGATGCCATGGGACAGGCTAGTGACAGAATGCTGGGAGGTAGGAATGCGGTTCCGCTCCGAGCAATCCATACGCTAAAAAATTAAACGACCTGGTCGGAGAACAACGCGATGTTACACCTACTTTACATTCTTGCTTTTACCACTCTCGCCCTTATAGCTGTCAGTAATTTGATTCGCAACTTATTGATGTTCAGTATTGAGCGAGATCGGGGTTATCCAACAGCGCGATCGCCAAGGGCAAACCAAGGCAACTACCCTTATTTCTCATCTATACCACAAGCAGTACCGCATCCAGAGTTACTAGATCCTACAGGCAAGCCGACCAAAGACCCATTACTAGTTATACGTTCTCTAAGCGTCGAGGATGTTCGCGCCCAATTGGATGCATTATATGACGCTTCCCCTGGGGACAAGGGCGATCAAGGGGAGCAGGAATAAAGAAGCAGGGGCGCCTCCTGCTCCCCTGCTCTCTTCTCATCTCCCCACCTGAATTTCCTCTCCCCTGCTCTCTTCAAGGCTCCGACCAAGTGTCGCTAGCAGTTTGCTCCAGTGCACATTCGCCAAGTTTTCGCGTACCATATCAGCTGCTCCAACTCGCTCCACTGGTCCTAGTCCAAGAACCAACATCCCCGCTACTTTAGCTGCTTCCACGCCAGCAGATGCGTCTTCTACTACAAGGCATTGCTCTGGTGCGAGTCCTAGTTGTTTGGCTGCATGCAGGAACACATCAGGAGCAGGTTTAGGTCGCTCTACACTGTAGCCATCGGTGAGTGCATTGATTTGGTCAGTAATACCTAAGCGCTGGATGACAGTACGGGCATTTTTACTGGATGAACCAATAGCAATTTTGATACCAGCAGCCTGTAGTTCATCCAATAAGGTTTCTGCCCCTGGCAGCAGATCAGCTGGGGTAAGACTTTGGATGAGATGTTCATAGTAGCTATTCTTGCGCGCCATCATCTCTTGAAGTTCTGCTTCCGTGACTTGCCGCTCACCAAGAATTTGTAGCAATGAATCCCGACGTGATAGCCCCCGCAGCCTTTCATTAGCTTGTCGATTGAAAGGAATGCCTTCTTCATCAGCTAGCTGCTTCCAGCCCTGGTAGTGAAATTCGGACGTATCGGTTAATACTCCATCTAAGTCAAAAATGACACCTTGGATAGAGGGATGGGACGTTGGGGAGATAGGGTGATTTTCAGTTTTGTTCCCAGGCTTCATGGTTTTCACCTCAGTTGCATCCTTGGTTCTCAATAGCTCAAACTTATACCACTGGTCGCGCCAGCGGAGCTTGAACTGTAGGCGTGTCCAGCTAGCTGGCAGGTGCGGGGTTTCCACAACTGGTCCTGTTTCAGTCAGACGGATACCAGCAAAACCGAAGATCACTGCTTGCCATACTCCACCCGTGGAAGCAGCATGAATTCCTTCACCAGCATTACCCCGTACATCCTCCAAGTCTACCAACGCTGCCCGCATAAAGTGTTCATAAGCCTCTTGGCTCCTATCTAAATCGCAAGCAAGGATAGCGTGGATAGCTGGACCGAGTGAGGAACCGTAGGTATGGTCAGTGCGAGGAGTGTAGTAGTTCCAATTGCGGCGTAGTGTCTGGCGGGTGTCGCGATCGGGGAACAACTTCAGAGGAGACTGACGTAGTAGGTAGAGGAGCATCAACACATCGGGCTGCTTCAGCACCTGCCGTTGATTGGCGCCCTCAATGCCTAAGATAGCTTGCATTGACTGAGTACGCTGTTCGTAGTCATCCCAGTTAACGTCTTCTAGGTCAAAGAAGCCTGAAAACTGCTCTATTAGACCAGTTTGCGGATTGTGGAGTACCAGCATGTGGCAGATGATGTGATTCCATCGCTTTAGCCTTTGTGGCGTTAGGTCTAGTTGGCGCTCCAGGGAAGCCGCTTGTTCGGGATAACTCTGATGCAACCACTTCAGCACAGACAGAGCTGTCTCCAAGTGCCACTGAGCCATTCGGTTAGTAAAGGCGTTGTTGTCTACTCGTTCGTGGTTCTCGTCAGGACCAATCACGTCACGGATTTCGTAATAACTACGATCTGCATTCCACTCGACACGACTACCCCAAAAAACTGCTGTATCTAGGATGAGTTCAGCCCCACAAGAGCGCATCCAGTCATCATCGCCCGTTGCTTGCCAGTAGTGCCAGACAGCATAAGCGATGTCAGTGTTAATGTGGACTTCAATGTCACCACACCAAATTCGGATTGGTTCGCCATCCGCGCCAGTCACCCAACGAGGAGTGACTTCATCGCCAGTGCTAGCACTCTCCCAAGCAAACAGCGCTCCCTCATACCCAAGCAACTGAGCTTTGCGCCTTGCACCTTCTAGTGTGTGATAGCGGTATGACAGCAAGTTACGCGCTACTAGCGGTTGAGTGAAGGTAAGGACGGGAACGATAAAAATTTCTGTATCCCAAAAGACATGACCTCGGTAAGCAAAGCCGGAGAGAGTTTTGGCTGGAATGCTGACTCGGTCGTCATGACGCGGTGCGGCAATCAGCAGTTGAAACAGGTTATACCGGATAGCTTGTTGGGCGGTCGGGTCGCCATCAAGCACGACATCACAGTCTTGCCATATATCGTCCCAAACGGCTCCATGAGCTGCTAGCAGGATCGGGTAACTGGGTAAACTGACTAGCCGCTCCTGCGCCACCTGGGCTGGTGTAATGGTTTCCCGTGATGTAAAGACAGTTACTACCTTTTCCAGCGTTACTGTTTGTCCGGGTCGAGCTAGGAAAGTCGTGGTTAGCGTCGGTTTACCCCTTTCCCTACCTGTCATTTGTACTAATGCGTCTGGCTCCGTACACATGAGCTGAGTTGCCATGCCGAGTTCGATTCCAGACTGAGAACAGCGTAGGTGTAACCAAACACGGTTATCTATCCCGCCCTGATTCAACCATTCCCAGTGCCTTACACCCTGGGTAGTCGGATCGCCGTTGAGGCTGGCCTCAACCTTAATCTCTCCCTCAAAATCTACAGGCGTGACTTGGCAACGTAACATCAGCACATGCTCGTCCGCCATGCTGAGCGTCCGCTCAAAGTGGAGGTATACAGTATGCCCAGCTGGACTGCGCCACAGGACATCACGACTCAACAAACCCCAGCGTAGGTCTAGCTGGCGCTGGTAGTTTAGGACTTGACCTTGGTTAAACCCAAAGCGATCGCCTGCCACCACAAGTTCCAGATGTAGCCAGTCGGGGCAGTTGACTAATTCGGTGTGCATCACGGGCACATCGTCGTACACGCCATGGATGAAGGTAGCTGGGTGTGCACCAGTATAACCTTCTTCAAAAGTGCCGCGTGTGCCCAAATAGCCGTTGCCTAGGGTAAAAAGGGTTTCTTTGTGGTGTAGTTTAGAACAGTCAAACTGCGTTTCGGTGATGGTCCAACCGATTTGATCCATGACTAGCTCATTTTGTAGAGGTGTATAGCATAGTACAGAATTCTCTGTCAGTAGCCTGTCAGAAATCTAACTTCTAGGTACAAATATGAAAAACGATGGAAAACAACACAAAAAGCAACAAAAAGTAAACTAGCAGTCAACGTTCTCCTGCCGTGCGACGGCAGGAGCAACGCTAAAGACTTCGTTAAGCTTCAATGACGACCCGGAGGTTGCCTCGCTTTTTGGCGACGCGACAGGCCGTCGTACTGCCAGAGCGCTCAAATTCCAGATCGAGCATGGTAGTGCCGACGCGCAAGTTATGCAATGACAAGCGGTTGATAGATTCTGGCAGGGCAGGATCGATAATTCGCAAACAGTTATTGGGAGCATCAGGTACCAGATTAACCATCATCTGCAACAGCTGAAAGATACTGCCGGTTGCCCAGGCTTGAGGTGAGCAGGCAACAGGGTACTGTACTGGGTCACTACCGTCGATTCGCTCATAGCCGCAGAAGAGTTCTGGTGGACGTTGATAGGGTTGATGTTGTGTCATATCCAGCAAGCCTTGGGAGAGTTCCAACGCTTGGTCAGTTAACCCTAGTGAGCGCAACCCTAGGGCGATGAGCGAGTTGTCATGAGGCCAAACTGAGCCTATGTGATAGCCCATTGGGTTATAGGCTGGTGATAGGCTACTCAAAGTCCGAATTCCCCAACCATTGAACATATCTGGTGCTCGCAGCCGCTCGGCTATGTTATAGGCTTTTTCTGGTGTAAGAATGCCCAAATGCAAGCATTGACCTGGATTAGACGTGATACTGTCTACCTGATTGCCCTCTCCATCTAGAGCTAGGGCACAGAAATCTTGTTCTGCCAACCAAAAGTCTTGATTGAAACGGTCTTTGAGGTTTCTTGCCTCCTCTTGCCACCGCTCTGCTAAGTCAATTCGCTTCTTCATCCGAGCAATTTCTGCTAGGCGCACTTTAGCAGCATAAACATATGACTGCACTTCGCAAAGGGAAATTGGTCCTGTTGCTATTTCACCCTTACGATTGACAATACAGTCGCCAGAGTCTTTCCACCCTTGGTTAACCAAACCGCGCCGAGATTTGCGGCTGTAGCTCAGGTAGCCCGTTTCTTGGCAATTTCGGTCAATCCAATCCATTGCTGCCAAAGCATTAGACCACATTTGCTCTAGGGTTTCATAGTCATGAGTCCAAACAAAATATTCTGCATAGAGCATGAGCCATAGAGGTGTGGCATCAATAGTGCCATAGTACGGCGTGTGGGGAATCTCATGACAACGTGCCATTTCTCCTTGCCGCAGTTCGTGCAAAATCTTGCCTGGTTCCTCTTCCCGCCACTCATCGTCTGTTTTGCCTTGGTAGGTCGCCAACAGGAACAGTGTTTCACGGGCAATCACCGGGTTAAGCATCAGCGTTTGCGAAGCGGTAATCAGAGCATCACGCCCAAACAGCGCGCTAAACCATGGCACCCCAGCTGCAACTGTTTTGTGCTTACCAAAAGACTGGCGTAGCAAGTAAAGATCTTGTTCAGCTCGTTCAATGACTCGATTAAAAGTGCCTTCGTCTGAGCGAATCCGGGTAATTTGTTGACACCAGTGATGTTCTTCTGACAGCTCAGCTGCTCTAGCCTGTACTAAAGTTGTCGGAGCATTGATAATTGAGCTGCTCTGGTTATTGGTCAACATCCTGAGCCGATAGCCCAACTTCTGGGTTTCATGAGAACCAAGCTCGAGTTGCCAAATTGCTGTGTAACCTTTAAAACAGTCTGGCAGGCGATGCTGAAATTGAATGCAAGATTCCATTAAGGAGCCATCTAAACCTTGGTAGGCAAGGGTTAACTCCTCATGCCGTTCTGATAGTGTTGCTTCCTGAGCAAGACGTAAGAGCTTTCCCCGTTTTTCTCGATGGAAACCCCGAATTTCAAACAGATCGACAAAATCTGCATTGAAGCTGAGACTTAGTTCAAAACTCACATGCGTTGTACTGTAGTTGGAGATCGCTATTTCTTCAAATAGCGCCCCATTCAGGACAATTTCCCTCTGAATCCCTAAAGTCTCAGCTCGCAAGCGTCCTTCAATCGTAGGATTCGTACACAGAACCGAGAGCAAAAACCCCTTATCGGCGGTGCTATTAAGCAGAACGGGCGATCGCCCAGCAATCTGCAACTCTAGACGATTCAAAAACCGAGTATCGCCGCAAAACAGACCCATACTGGCTGCATTGTGGTCTTCTATCAAACAGCCAGAAATGTTTCCCAACGTGTCCGTTACCAAAAACACATCGTCATCTTTAATTGTGAGCGTCAGTTGCTGTCGTTCGCTCAGCACACAGGGCCACTCCGGGATGGGCAATTCTTCTGCAGGAATAAAGTTTCTGCCGTCCAGTGAAATCCTGTCCGGTGTTGTCAGTGTTTCCGGTGTCATTCCAAAGATTTCCGCTTCAAGATTAGTTAGCTAGTTGCCATATCAGGCGTCTACAGCTCTGGGGCTATCAACAACCCGGTTCAAGCAAAAATACTTAGATAAGATTAAGAGTGACAGGGTTTTCCCTTGTCAACTTTTAAGCCAAATTTAAAATCACAAATTCATAAGTTTATTCATTGCCAACAATTTTAGTCTTTGTAACGTCTACTTCTCGTTTTTGCACTCAACTATAATGAACAGTTAGTATTTCTCTCTAGCCAACAGTTTAAATGAGAATATATAAACTATTGTAAACATATTTAATCCAGATGCACCAACTGTTTGCTGCGGTAATTGCCAAAAGGCTTCTGCTTGAAGCGCTACTTTGTCCGCAAAGACGGGGATGAGCGCGTTCATGGTTTATGGTCCGTAGCAATGAACAATTAACCATGAACAATCAACCAGATTCCTTGATCAACCTGAAACTAGCTGGAAAACCTTTTCATACTCATCTGTCATTGATTGAACACTAAAACGGCTTAAAACGTAGTCCCGACAGGTCTGTCGGTCTAATTTCATGGCATCTGGGACAGCATCAATCATTGTTTCTAGAGAGTAGCAGACAAAGCCCGTCTTGCGATGGGCGATCACTTCTGGCACAGAACCAAGCCCCATTCCAATTACGGGGGTACCTGTTGCCATTGACTCAATCATGACTAGCCCAAAAGGTTCTCTCCAGTTGATAGGAAACAAAGTGACAGCCGCTTGACCCAGCAACTGCACCTTCTGTTCGTGAGAAACTTCACCGAGGTACTGAATCTGCTCGCCATCAATCAAAGGCTTGACCTGTTCCTGATAATAAACTCGATCAATGGCATCAATCTTACCAGCCATTTTCAATGAATACCCAGCAGCACGAGCAATTTTGATTGCCTCTAATGGTCCTTTTTCTGGAGAAAATCGACCAACGAAGGCAAGATAGGGTGGTTGTGCTGGTTCAGGAACGAAAGGATAGGCATTTGTATCAATACCGTTGTAAACAGTATGAACATAGTTCAAGCCTAAGCGGGGTTCTCGTTGTGCTTCACTAATGCTGATGTAGGGCTGCCAAGCAAAACGCCGGAACATTTTCTCGTTGTCTGGAGTGAAAATACCATGCGTTGTGTGCAATGTTGGTGTTTTCACAAAACTGGTGTACGGAAGTGCCGCACAGCCAACATGAGAGTGAATGACATCGAAACAATTTGCGTGTTGGTAGACATCAGTCAGCATCATTTGCTCATAAAGTCCTGGCTCTTTGATATGAGGGTCAAGCCGCAGAGCTTGGTCATGCACTGACTTGAGTTTTCCGAGTGTAACTGAGTCGCCAGAAGCAAACAGGGTTACTTCGTGTCCGCGTCTGACTAATTCATCTGTAAGGAGGCTGACAATGAGTTCAATGCCGCCGTAGCGAAAGGGAGGAACTCGCTCCCACAAAGGAGCAATTTGGGCAATTTTCATGAAAGGTGTACAGAGAGCATAGCAAAAAACAGTAGATCAACCAACTTTAAAGTTCTGGCTACCAGCGTTTTCGGCTGATGTTGACAACAATATGTTATCAACCCTACTGAAGTAGATATATTGGTTTAGAGTTGCTATCCAGCATATTAGCCTAAGTTTCCCCGAAGAGGGCAGGGAGCAGGGGGCAGGGGGGAGAGAAAAGGCAGGGGGGAGAAAAACACTATTCCCTTTCTTGTTATCAGGCAGGAATTTTATGGAAGCTAGAGCCCTACAGAAGCTCCCTTTGGCAGAGCTGAGGAACAACAAAG
>JAFAVL010000690.1 GCA_019242465.1 Chroococcidiopsidaceae cyanobacterium CP_BM_RX_35
ATAAATTTCTGTAGAGTGTACCACGATTAACCGAAGTCTTTTCCAGATGTCTCGATTCTTTGCCTCCTCGTGCCAAGTGCGCAACAGACCAAGAAAGTCCTCAGCTAGGTCGGGATATTGGAACACTCGGTCAATGTCATCTAAAGCCAGCACCAAAGGTTGCGCTGTTTCAGCTAGTAGATATTGCTCAAAGTAAGCCTTGCAGCTGATTTTACTGCCAAAAATCTCATCCCAATAGTTAGCTAACTGATTAGGCAGTTGCAGTCCTAGTCCCACATTTACACAAAACCAGCGCAGAAATTTATCCAAATCTTGGAAAATTCTGCTATCGGCTAGCTGAAAGCTTAAAGGCACTGTGCCACAGCCCTGCTTTGCTGATTGAACCAGAATCCTAGCCATTAGTGAAGTTTTACCCGTCTTCCGAGGGGCTTTGATTCGGATCAGGGCACCCGGCTTCAAAATCGTTTCGTAACAACGAGATTCTATGGGTGGTCGTTCTACATATAGAGCCGAAGCTAGATCGACTTGCCCTTCTGGCAGTTCTGGCTCTGTCCCTGACAAGGATAGGTCGTCGAGACTGCCTAAAATTGGAGCTGCAGATGTCGATTTATCGCGGACTGGGCTCTGGTCCTCGGTACTGCCATCATAGATAAAAACGTCAGCATTGACCGTCTCCCCTAACACTGCTCCTGCCGCTGGAACTTGAGCAGAGCGTTGGATTTCTGGCAATGGTGTTTGGGCAGTGCCAGAAGCAGAAAGTCTTTCTCTACGCTCCAAGGCTGCTCGGAAAGTCTTCTTGCTGACTTTCTCTTCTAATCCCCTAGAGAGTAGTTCCCATAAGGAAGCACCAACTGCCTTAACATGTGCATCAGAACAGAAGCAATCCTGCGCAATTTGCTCATACTTCTGACCTGACCATGTACCTCGAAATATAGTTGCTTGTAGAGTACTCAAGTGCTTACCTATCTTCGCAAACACTAAAGCATCAGCAATTGCTAGTGCTTCTTCGACATCCATTGATTCACTAAATCCAAGACTTAGTATCTAGCCTGCTAGAGATTCACTATCTGTCCATATTACTTCATGCCTGATTATTTATCCTACTTAATCCTACTTTTTGTTATTCGCTTTACACTACTTCAAAAAAAACTAGTTAAGATGCTTACTTTTTCCTACTTTTTTTAATCGTTCAAATTGTATCAGTGGCTCACACCATCCTCGGAATCCTGAAATCCTGACTGAGACTGTAGCGTATCGTGTAGCTCTAATTAGAAGTGGTATTAGGTGATCTGTAACAAGACAATTTTTCTCTCATCCTGCTGGAAAACTTTGTATAAATCTCGCGTAGAGAGTAGTAAATCTATAGAAGATGTATGTAAATCTTACCTAATCTGCCTTTTTATAACTTTTTTGTAAAATCTTGAAAATAAAATGCGGGTAAAGACGCGTGCTTTTTCCAACTTTTTCTGATTGCTTAAACTGCCAATTATCGGCAGTATTAATGCAATACCTGATGAGAATTTGAGCATTCGATAGAAGGGATGATTGTTTTTCTCTAGCGCCAGATTTAGTTGATAAAAATCAGTTTTAACAATTAACTCATCATCTCTGGGAGCGTTCTATGGAAGTATGTAGCAAAAGCTTTGGGCTTGTAAAAGAAATTGAGGAGCAGATAGTTCAGCTGGTGGCAGAAGCTTGTAAACATAAACCCAGTAGTAATGAGCGCCAGAGAGTTTTAACCCAGATAATCCGACTGATTATCAAATCAGGCAAACTTTGGAAAGACAATTCTCCTTACTATGAAGACGCACTGCAACAAACCTGGATTTACTTCTGCCGCAATCTTTGTGAAGCAACGACAGGTGACAAGTATGACCCGAATCGAGGTAGCCCGATCACTTGGCTCAATGCCTACCTGAAGCGGCGACTTCAAGATGGTCACATTCAAGCAAAGTTTAAGCAAGCCCAATCTGCTGTCAAGAAAATTTTGGCAACGGATGAACTGGTGGATTTGATGGAGATGCTAGAAGCACCTCCAGATATTCCGCCAATTCTGGAAACTACAAGGCAATGGGTTCAGACAGATCCAGATGGTGAATTACGCCGCACCCATATCCAAGGACGAGCAGACGTAACTTGTCAAGCCTTGATCTTACAACGGTTACCGCCAGAAACTCAGTGGGAAAAGTTATCTAGCCAGTTTGGTCTAGCGGTTCCAACTTTGAGCAGTTTCTATCAGCGACAGTGTATTCCTCGTCTGCGAGAGTTTGGCAAATTGCAAGGATATCTGTAGATACTTGACAGTCAAGATAGATAAAGATTAAGACGCGACCTGAGCGGCAGTGCGACGTCGCCTTCTGCCGTCCATAGTTTTAATCGGTTCGTCTGGTGTTTGCAACAACAGGGTGACTGATGGCTGACACTGTAGTTCGCGCCGTAGTGATCGCTGGAGTTCTCGCTCTAGTTGGACTCGGAGTCCAGCCCAATCTATTTCCACCTGATCGCCATTAAAAGCTTGGGCAAAATTGCTAAAGCGCTCACTTAAGACGACTTCAATTCGCTCTTGAACCCACTTTTGCAGTAGCGAATGCTCTATCGTCGTGACCACACCCTGTAAGTGAGTTTCAGGCTTAGCCAGCAGCTTACCCTGCCAGTCCACTGCTGCCGCTACTATCACAATGCCTTCTTCTGCTAAATGCTGCCGCTCCTTGAGAACCTGACCGCTCACCATGCCAGAGCCAGAACCGTCCACCAGTTCAATGCCAGAGGGAACTTTACCAGCGACGCTAATAGCAGCTTCTGACACTTCAACGACATCACCATTCTGGATAATAACCATGTTTTCTGCTGGGATACCCATACTTTGGGCTGTCTGGGCATGCTTGATCAACATCCGATGCTCTCCATGCACTGGCAAGAAGAACTTAGGACGTGTCAAGGCAATCATCAGCTTTTGATCTTCTTGGCAACCATGACCGGATACGTGGATTCCTTGCTCTCGACCATAGACGACCTTAGCTCCCTGCATCATCAATCGATCTATAGTATTGACTACAGCAATTGTATTGCCTGGAATTGGGTTGGCTGAAAACACGACTGTATCTCCCTCGCGAATCTTGAGATGAGGATGTTCACCCCTAGAAATCCGCGTCATTGCTGACATCGGCTCTCCTTGAGAGCCAGTTGTCAGAATCAAGACATTCTCATCTGGCAAGTGGCGGATCGCCTGCAAAGGCTGTAGGAGATTATCCTCACACTTGATATAACCAAGATTGCGAGCATGAGCGATCACGTTGAGCATCGAGCGCCCTACCACTGATACGGCACGTTTGTGCTTCTTCGCCAGCTCCAGAATCATGTTGATCCGATGTACTGAAGAAGCAAAGGTCGTGACAAACAGCCGTCCTTGAGCTTGACCGAAAACCCGGTCAAGATTAGGATAAACCGAACGTTCAGAAGGAGTGTGTCCTGGAATTTCTGAGTTGGTCGAATCGCTAATTAGGCAAAGTACGCCCTTTTCGCCGTGTTCTGCCAACCTTTGCACATCGAAAAATTCGCCATCAACTGGTGTGAAGTCAAACTTAAAATCACCCGTATGGATAACCACCCCCGCTGGGGTATGCAGTGCAATGGTGAAGCTGTCAGCAATTGAGTGTGTGTTCCGGATATATTCTACGAGGAATGACTTGCCAATCCGCACCAAATCGCGAGGACGAACAGTTCTCAGTTCAGTGCGATCACGCACTCCCGCTTCCTCCAATTTGCCTTCCAGCATCGCCATTGCTAATCTGGGACCGTAAATAACTGGAATCTCAAACTGCTTTAGGTGAAACGCAATTCCGCCAATGTGGTCTTCATGCCCGTGGGTAACGATCATGCCCTTAATTTTGTGGCGGTTCTCTCGCAGGTAAGTCATATCGGGCAGCACAATATTGACTCCGTGCATCCCGTCAGTAGGAAAAGCTAGCCCTGCATCTAAAAGGACTATCTCGTCTTCATACTCGAAAACGCAGGTATTTTTGCCAATTTCATGAAGTCCACCCAGAGGAATAATTTTGAGGGTAGGTAATGATTCTTTTTTACTCATTTGTCTCCTTGAATAGTTTCTACTACTACAATGAACGTTTTAAACAAAGCCCACAGTGACGACGGTCCAGTACTAGCTGAATCTCAATCAGATGTTTATTTAACGATTGCCTTTACACAGATTGCTCACACAATTTTGGATTGAAGAATTGTCAGTCTTAGATCAACTACATACCTAAATCTAGGGAGCCAGAACGGATAACTTTGGGGCTTTCTTTTAGATGCTTTAATCCAAAATCTAAAATCCAAGATTCTTTAATTGTCCTAAATGATAGCCAGCTCTGTCAGCACCAGCTTTAGGGTTTGACTCACCGATTCTGAAGCTTCCCCAAGCGGTAGACGAGTAGAGCCAACCTCCCAGCCTTTAAGTTTGAGTGCAGTTTTAATGGGAATCGGATTTGTGCTAACAGACAACAAAGCTTTGAACAACGGGAAGCATTGGAGGTGAATCTGAGTCGCAATTTGCATTTTACCTGTTGTGAATGCTTGAATCATCTGTTGGATTTTTGTTCCCACCAGGTGACTTGCCACACTAACTACACCTGTACCACCTACAGCTAATAATGGCAGTGTGAGAGAGTCATCGCCAGAATAAAGATGGAATTCTTTTGGAGTTAGACGACGAATTTCACTTGCCTGATCTAAATTGCCACTTCCTTCCTTAATCCCCACAATGTTACTAATTTCAGCTAGACGAGCGACAGTTTCCGGTAGCAGGTTCTGACCAGTGCGACTCGGGATGTTGTATAACAAGATGGGTAAATCGGGGCAGGCGAGTGCCACTGCCTTAAAATGCTCGTAGAGTCCCAATTGAGGTGGCTTATTGTAGTAAGGGACGACCTGTAGTGATCCATCTAATCCCATTCTAGCTGCTTTTTGGGTAGCTGCGATCGCCTCCTTTGTTGAATTTGACCCCGTCCCAGCAATCACCTTAGCTTTTGACGCTACTGCCTGATGCACTACCCGAAACAACTCATATTGCTCTTCCCATGTTAGAGTCGGTGATTCCCCAGTTGTCCCACAAACAACTAAAGTATCCGTCCCATGCTCTACCAAGTGAATAGCCAATTTCTCTGCCAGTGCAAAACTGACATTCCCATCTTCCTGAAACGGCGTCACCATAGCCGTTAAAACCCGTCCAAAATCCACTACCCTCATTCTTCCTTTGTGTCTTTAGCAGTTTTTAGCTAGAAACAGCCATTTGAGCTTGCGCTCTTGAGTCGGAGGCGACTCCGGCAAAGCGTTGAGCTGGCTGGAGCAGGTTTTTTGCCGCTAGCAACTCCGCTATCTGTACCGCATTCAATGCCGCTCCTTTACGGATTTGATCTCCACACAGCCACAGTTCTAACCCACAGGGATGAGAAATGTCCTGACGGATTCTACCCACTAAAACTTCATCTTGACCCGTAGCTTCAATTGGCATAGGGAAGTGATTTGCGCTCCTGTCTTCCACTATTCTGACACCAGGAGCAGATCTGAGAATCTCTTTCGCTGCCTCTACATCTAACGGTGTCTCAAATTCCAAGTTAATTGCTTCTGAATGCGCCCGGAGGACGGGAACCCGAACACAAGTTGCCGTAATTCTCAGATCTGCTATACCAAAAATTTTGCGCGTCTCATTCACCATTTTCATCTCTTCCTCACAATATCCCAAGTCGTTTAATGGAGAATTGTGGGGAAACAGATTAAATGCCAAAGGGTAGGGAAATACTTCCGTTGCCGGGGGCTTTCCTTGTAAAATAGCGTGCGCTTGGGTTTTAACTTCCTCCATTGCCCTAGCACCTGCCCCACTGGCTGACTGGTAGGTTGCTGCGACAATCCGTTTAACCACTCCGACCCGATGCAGTGGCCAAACTGCTACCGCCATTAGGATTGTAGTGCAGTTGGGATTAGCAATAATGCCTTGGTGGTGATTGAGCGCCTCTGGATTCACCTCTGGCACCACTAAAGGGACTTGTGCTTCAAGGCGAAACGCACTGGAATTATCAATGACTATTGCACCAGCAGCTACAGCAACCGGAGCCCACGTCTTGGATGTGGAACTTCCTGCTGAAGCTAAGACCAAGTCTACGTTAGCAAATGAGTGATCGCTTACTGGCTCTACTGGCAATTTTTCACCTTGAAAACATAGCATTCGCCCGGCACTCCGAGGTGATGCCAAAAGCTTTAAATCTGCTAAGGGAAAGCTGCGGTTTTGCAGCAATTCCAAAAGTTCTACGCCAACAGCGCCAGTCGCCCCTAAAATAGCAACACGATAAGATTTTTGCAAATTTACCTCCTCCACTCACTTTAGCTAAAATTGTTAATTTTTTATAATCAAAATTTAAATCATTGACAACAATATATATTACTCAGCAGATTTAACTTAAATAATTAGACTTAATGTCGCAATCCTTTTTAATAATTGGTTGAGGTTCTAGCTGAGATTAGAATTTATGGTATAGTGTTGCTCCGCCACCCTAAAACCCGATATAACAGAAGGTAATGCTCTCTTCTCTCGTGATTGTGGAGCCTGCAACAAACTTTGGTTGTAAGACTAGAATATCACGGAAAGGGCGAACCCGCCTAACTGATACGGCATGTACCATTGGGAAAAAGGGTCAAAAAGTTGATTGTCTGAACAGATCAAAGTGCTCATGAAAGTTACCCAGGAAAAACTTCCCGCCAGTCAGATTGGTCTGGAAATTGAGATTCCGCCCGAAACGTCAAAGCAGGCATACGAGCAGGTTATTCAAAACTTTGCCCGCTCGGCTAATATTCCTGGGTTTCGCAAAGGTAAGGTGCCTCGCCAGATTTTGCTCCAGAGACTCGGAACTCTAAGGCTCAAAGCAGCAGCAGTAGAAGAACTAATTCAAGACAGTATCCAGCAAGCTCTCAAACAAGAATCGATAGCAGCAATTGGTCAGCCCCAGCTGACTTCTTCATTCGAGGACTTGGTGAGCCAGTATCAGCCAGGGCAAAACTTAACATTTTCAGCCTCTGTAGATGTTCAGCCAGAAGTCCGGCTCATCAAGTATAGTGGCTTGCAAGTCCAAGCCGAGGAGGTTAAGTACGACCCTGCCAGTGTTGAGAAAGTCTTGGCAGAAAATCAGGCGGAAATGGCGACGCTGATTCCAGTGGAAGGACGCCCGGCCGAGAGCGGCGATGTTGCCGTGGTAGATTTTCAAGGTCGTTTGGTGAATCCTGAAGGTGAGGACTCAGACGCTCAAGCACCAGAAATTCCTGGCGGTAGTGCAAAAGATTTTCAGGTGGAGTTGCGGGAAGGGCAATTCATCGCAGGCTTTGTGGATGGCATCATTGGGATGAATCTTGGGGAAACAAAAGATATCTCAGTCAAGTTTCCTGAAGAATACCCTCAGGCAGATATCGCCGGTCGTGCTGCCAGTTTTACAGTAACGCTCAAAGAGCTGAAGGAAAAAGAACTACCGGAGCTTGATGACGACTTTGCACAAGATGTCAGTGAATTCGAAACGCTAGCAGAGTTGCGATCCTCTCTAGAGACTCGGTTTCAGGCTGAAGCGGAGCGCCAAACTAAAACGAATTTGCAGCAGGCGCTTGTAGATGAACTACTAAATCATCTAGAGGTCGAATTGCCAGAGACAATGATTGCCAAAGAGGTAGATAACCTATTAACCCAAACAGCAATTCAGTTAAGCCGACAGGGAATTGACGTCAAAAAGCTCTTCACCCAAGAGAATATCTCGCCGTTGAGAGAGCGATCACGCCCAGAGGCAGTCGAACAACTGAAGCGAACGCTGGCAATCCAGGAAGTCGCTAAACTCGAATCACTCCAGACTGAACCAGCAGCAATTGAGGCGCGAATTCAAGAGCTGAAATCGCAATACGAAGGTAAAGACATTGATCTGGAACGGCTGCGGGAGATCGTTGAAGAGGAACTCATGACAGAAAAAACCATGAGTTGGTTAGAAGAACACGCTACTGTTGAACTTGTTCCTGCTGGTTCCCTGGAGAAGAGAGCAGGGGGAGCAGGGGAGGCAGGGGAAGCAGGGGAGGAAATAAGAGCTGTGGAGCCAGAGGGCGCTGGGGAGGAAACAAGAACAGTGGAGGCAGAGGTAGTAGAGGAATAAAGGGAAGAGGGCACCTATCAGATAGCTTTTACTTATCAATCTCCCCCTGCCTCCCCTGCCTCCCCTGCTCCCCCTGCCCTTTTCATGGGGCATAATGGTGATAGATAGAGGAATCACTCACCCTCGGCTACACTAAGCATATGGTTTTATCCCGGTCTCTGAACCATCCAGTCGTTAGTTTGCATCATCTAGAGATTAACTCCCTCGGTCCTAGCAACATTGTTCCCATGGTTGTAGAACAATCCGGCGTGGGGGAGCGAGCGTTTGATATTTACTCTCGTCTACTACGAGAGCGCATCATATTCTTAGGAACTCAGGTGGATGACGCTGTTGCCGACTCGATTGTCGCTCAGTTACTATTTCTTGATGCCGAAGATCCAGAAAAGGATATCCAACTGTACATCAACTCCCCAGGTGGCTCGGTAACAGCAGGTATGGCGATATATGACACAATGCAGCAGATTCGCCCTGATGTTGTTACTATTTGTTTTGGATTAGCTGCTAGTATGGGGGCGTTTTTGTTAGCAGGCGGAGCGGCGGGTAAGCGGATGTCTCTACCCAGCGCCAGGATTATGATCCATCAACCGCTAGGCGGTGCTCAAGGACAGGCTGTTGATATCGAAATTCAGGCTAAGGAAATTCTTTATCATAAGCGTAGGTTGAATGAGTTACTAGCTCATCATACAGGTCAACCCTTTGAGAGAATTGAGGCTGATACTGAACGGGACTTTTTCATGTCAGCCGCCGAGGCTAAGAACTACGGTCTGATCGATCAGGTCATTTCCAGGCAGAATCTCCCTAAAGCGGGCGAAGCAGTTACCACACTGAATTAAGAGGTTGGTATGTCTAAGTACGACTCCCATTTAAAATGTTCATTCTGCGGCAAGTCTCAAGAGCAAGTGCGCAAGTTGATTGCCGGTCCGGGAGTCTATATCTGCGACGAATGCGTTGACTTGTGCAACGAAATTTTAGATGAAGAGCTGTTAGACACGAATGCAGCACCTCAAGCTGCGCCCCGTTCAGAGACTCCGAAGCGGCGTCCCCGCTCTGGTAGTCTCTCTTTTAGTCAAATGCCGAAACCGCAGGAGATCAAGAAGCACTTGGACGAGTACGTTATCGGACAAGAGGAGGCTAAAAAGGTCCTCTCGGTTGCGGTTTATAACCACTATAAGCGGCTAAGCCTGGTGCAGGCCAAAAGTAGTAAAGCTGGCTCAGATGACGCAGTAGAGCTACAAAAATCTAATATCCTCCTCATTGGTCCTACTGGGTGTGGGAAGACGCTGCTAGCGCAGACATTAGCAAAAATCCTAGAAGTTCCGTTTGCTGTGGCAGATGCCACAACTCTCACTGAGGCGGGGTATGTGGGAGAGGATGTAGAGAACATCTTATTGCGCTTGCTACAAGTAGCAGATTTAGATGTCGAGGAAGCGCAACGAGGTATTATCTACATCGACGAGATTGATAAGATCGCCCGCAAAAGCGAAAATCCCTCGATTACGAGAGACGTTTCTGGGGAAGGTGTGCAACAAGCTCTACTGAAAATGCTGGAAGGCACAATAGCTAACGTACCGCCTCAAGGTGGTCGTAAGCACCCTTACCAAGACTGTATTCAGATTGATACGAGTAATATTCTCTTCATCTGTGGTGGTGCGTTCGTTGGTTTAGAGAAGGTTGTTGAGCAAAGAATTGGCAAAAAGACAATAGGCTTTATTCAACCAGGCGAAGGGCAGTCGAAAGAAAAACGCAACGCGGATATTCTCAAGCATTTGGAGCCGGACGATCTAGTTAGGTTTGGCATGATCCCAGAGTTTATTGGTCGTGTGCCGATGGTGGCAGTGGTAGATCCATTAGATGAGGAAGCGTTAATAGCGATTCTGACTGAACCGCGAAGTGCATTGGTGAAACAATACCAGAAGCTGCTAAATATGGATAATGTGCAACTGGAATTCAAACCGGATGCACTACGAGCGATTGCCAAAGAAGCCTATAGGCGCAAGACAGGGGCTAGAGCCCTGCGAGGGATTGTAGAAGAGCTGATGCTAGAGGTCATGTATGAGTTGCCATCGCGCAAGGATGTAGCTCACTGCACAGTAACGCGGGAAATGGTAGAAAAACGCTCGACAGCTGAACTTCTTGTCCATCCCTCCTCACTACCCAAGCCAGAATCTGCCTGAAATGACAAATGCCATATATTCCAGTTCGTAGCGTTGAGCATTACTACGAATGGATTCGGACACAAACGAATCCACATAAAAAGCCAGTTATGCTCTTCATCCACGGCTGGGCTGGTTCAGGTCGATACTGGCGCAGCACAGCTGAGGCGCTCTCACAAGAGTTCGATTGCCTCTTGTACGATATGCGAGGGTTTGGACGGTCTGGCGGAACGCCTTTACCAGAGACTACTACCTTGGCAAGAGAGGATCTGTCATCATCAGCACAATCGGTGGCGCTGACTTACGAGCTAGAGGAGTATGCTGAAGACCTAGCCGCTCTAATCGATGCATTAGCTCTAGAAGCGGTTAATCTAAATGCTCATTCAATGGGGGCATCTATCGCCACGCTATTTTTGAATAAATACCCTCAACGAGTACAGAGAGCAATTTTGACCTGTACTGGTATTTTTGAGTATGACGAGCAAGCCTTTGCCGCCTTTCATAAATTTGGTGGTTATGTAGTCAAGTTTCGACCCCAGTGGTTAGGGAAGCTCCCCTTTGTTGATCGAATGTTCATGGCGCGGTTTTTGCGTCGCCCGATCCCAGCAGCAGAGCGCCAAGCTTTCTTAGAGGATTTCCTAGTTGCCGATTATGCAGCGGCATTAGGCACCATCTTTACTTCAGTTAGCAAGCAGGCAGCCGAGTTGATGCCGCAGGAGTTTGCCAAAATCGCAGTGCCGACGCTGCTGGTTGCAGGGGAATATGACAAAATTATCCCCGCTACCATGGGACGCCAAGCAGCAGCAACAAATGCCAAAATTGAATTTGCTCTCATTCCTAACACTGCCCATTTCCCAATGCTGGAAGCCCCTGACATTTACCTACAGCAAGTACGCAACTTCCTAAAGCTAGAGGAAAACTAATAGCCTGCCTCTTCTCCCCCCCCTGCTCCCTGCCCCCTTGCTCCCCTGCCTCTTCTCCTATCCCAAACCCAGTTCCCGCTTCAGCCAGTTAATTGACTGGGTACCAATATAGTTCTGACCGCAAAATAACCGAGGTGGACGAATAATATCATCTCTGACAGCTTGTACGGCAGTCTCCACGGTGGAGAAACTTGCCTGATCACTAATGATGAGT
>JAFAVL010000776.1 GCA_019242465.1 Chroococcidiopsidaceae cyanobacterium CP_BM_RX_35
TTGTTGTCGTGGCAGACAGCAGTTTTGCCGCACTCGAACTTCTCTGGTCGGTCAGCCCTTATGCCTCGTCCAGTTCACATGGTTACCCGCTTGCGTCTAGATGCTGCTCTTTACGAACCAGCCACTCCCTACCATAAGGGACAGATGGGACGACCCCGCCTCAAAGGCAAACGACTACCTACACTCAACACACTCTTGGCAAACCCTCAAACCATTTGGCAGCAAGTCAGAATTGAAGGTTGGTATGGCGGTACTGCACGAGAAGTGGAACTTGTCTCAGATCCAGCGGTATGGTACCACACAGGTCTACCCGCTGTACCCAACGAATGGGTACAGCGGGTAGACCCACAGGGTAAGTTTGAACCGCAAGCTTTCCTGTGTCCTGACCTCACGGTAACTCCTGTGCAAATCCTTGTCTGGTTCCGCCAACGTTGGCAGGTGGAGGTCACATTTGAGGAGGCACACCGCCATCTTGGGATGGAAACACAATCGCCTTAGGCAGACTTGGCAATTCTCCGCACGACTCCCACCTTATTAGGGTTGTTCTCGTTCGTTACCTTGCTGGCAAATCAGTGTCAATTAGAGCTACCGTTGCGTCAAGCTGCCTGGTATGTCAAACCTTTGCCTACATTTGTAGATGCCTTAGCTCTGGTCCGATGTTTATTTTGGCAGAGTAGACTTTTTCACACATCTACTTATCTAACTGAAGTAGTTAAAGTTCCGCAAGAGTTACTCAATTGTTGGACTGATCTACTTTGCTATGCTGCTTAGATGGATAAAGTCGAGCTGAGAGAGTATAAATGATGTCCTTTGCGTAACCCGTTGGCAAGGGATTCCGCTAGTGCGGTATAACCTCGGCGACCGGGTTACTTTATTCGGGTGGAAAGATTTGAAACAAGCCCTTTTGGACTCAGACATGCTGGATTTACGGAATGAGCCATGGATGAGGATACTTTCTCATGCCAGTGACGAACTTCCCGATCTCTTAGCTGTAGTCGGTCGAGCCGACAGCTGTCTCATCCTTGGCGGTACTAACCTGACGGAATCTATGCTAGATGCAGCGGTGAAGAGCGAAGAACTAAATACGATTCTAACCGGGCTGTACCGTGCCCAGATTCTGTACGAGGAAGACAGACAGTACTTGGCGTTAGACCTAGAAGTCCGCAAAGGTGTGTCCACTGATGATGCGACAGTTGATGTGGTGTATGACTCTGTGGTGCAAAACCTAGGGCGGATTCAGAATGAATTCCTTGCTGATTGGAGGAATATTTACCGTGTTTGGGACAACGTTCGCTCTAAGCGAATTCTGCGGCTGAATTTCGTACCATGGCCGGGTTTATCTCAGGGGATGGAAAAAACAATCAAGCATAGAGGGATTGCCAACTGACGAATCCAAGCCAGAGAGAGCATGAAAAAGCGGAGGCAACGTGTAATACCAACAGTCAAGATTGTGAGGTGAAGCATGGTCATTGACAAAAGTGTTTTTCTTAAGAAAGAGTCTACGGCTCTCCTATGCCAATACTATGAAGGGAATCGAGAAGCGGTATGGCAAAACTATGCTCGGTCGATTGCATTGCTGCTCTCAGAAAATAAAAAGACGCTCGATCAAATTAATTATCAAGCCATCCAAAATCTACTCGATCGAATAGCGCTAGCTAGAAAAATTTTTGTGACGGGTGAAGGTCGCAGTGGATTAGTTACTCGAATGTTTGCAATGAGGCTTATGCATTTAGGTTACCAAGTTTATGTGGTTGGTGAAACAACTACACCACCCGTTAAATGTGACGATCTGCTTATAGCTTGTTCGGGTTCTGGCAGTACAGGTAATACTTGTCATATAGCTTCAGAATCGAAGAAAGTAGGAGCGCGAGTTGTTTGTATAACAACTCAGATTAACTCTTCCTTAGCTACGATTAGCAATCTAATTGTAGAGGTAGAAGCCGCCCCAAAATACCCTCAAATTAATCAAGAATCCAAGCAGTTTGCCGGAAGCTTATTCGAACAGACAGCACTTCTTCTATTTGATACGATTTTCTATCTACTGTCCCAACAGCTAGACAAAAGTAATCAGACTTTATGGGATTTTCACGCTAATCTTGAATAGACTCTTGAAAAGATTTTAAATTAGTCAGCATCAAACTCAAAAATGCAATTTGAAACCAATTTAGCATCCTTTGTAAAATAAGAAGGTAATTTATGAAACCTTATTTGTGGATAGCTTATGATTACGTATCAGTATTAGATTGCTTACAAATGCTTGACACAATTGTTTCAGAGTATCCAGATAAAAATATTATCCATGAAATTGGCCGTCCCACTATTATTCATGCCGCCCGTTTAGGGATTCCTGTCGTAACCGAATTTAGAAAGCGGCTTACCAACGGTCAGATTCTTGTTGCTGATTTCAAGGGATACGATGTTCCCTATATTGCTGAAGGCAAGTATTACTACGCCGAAGGAACTGATTTGGTGACGGTGATGGCAATGGCTCCAAACGAGGCAGTTCAAGATGCCATTGATGGAGCTATAGCTGACAAAAAAATGGTTGCCTTTGACCTCATGTCATATCTTGATAATGACGTCAAATTAAAGCGAACAAAGGAACTAGTAGAAATGGGGGCTAAATTAATCAGCTGTCACACAGGCTGGAGTGAACAAGCTGCCGGAAAGACACCTAATGCACTACTAGAGAAAGTATATCAAGAGTTAAAGGATACCGATACAAAAATCGTTGTAATGGGGGGATTGAAGCCGGAGAATATCAAGAGTTTATCTAAGTACATTGAAAGCAAAAAACTATTTGCAATTGTTTCAGGAAGTGCAATCACACGCAGCCCTGCTCCTAATGCCGTTATTGCTCAATTTTTAGAGGAGCTATCAAAGTTTAATGGGCAATATGCTTCTCTTGCAACTGTTTTTCATTAATACAATAAATTTTAAATCCCATAAGAATAACAAATTAATTAGGTAGTTGAAGTTTAAAATGCAATCTAAATCTGTCTTTGTAGCTGTTGAAAAATCTACTAATGTTTTTCTAATCATAGCAGAAAACAAAGAACAAGCAAGGAGAATTTTAGTCAATCATCCTGACATTGATTCTGGACTGTTTGAAATTGTGGAGCCAACCTTGATTCTCTCTAGCCAAGTTATCCAAAATCAGCTGTTGGATGCCGACCCTTGGAAAAGTATGGGGCAAGGAATGGAATACGCTGAAGCACATCCCAGTAATTACTAAAGTTTGTTTGACTCCTGCCGGGCTCAATAAGTATTGGGACTCAAACTGTTGCATCCCGTTCTCACACACGTCACACTCCAGCCCGAATTTCTCACCACTTTTTCCTAAAATGGCTCTTGACTAAGAGTAGCAAGGTTTCTAGGGAAAGGCTCAAAAAACAGACCGGAGCCTCGGAACCTCCGACTCCGCTGTCATGCAAGCTGGAGATCCCAGAACGCTCCTCGTCAAATTGATGGAATGTCACTCTAACAATCCATACCAAAAGTTGGCAAATAAAATCTTAGCTCGATTTTATCCATTTTCAGTCAACTTAATTAAGTGTCAACGGCTCAAAGCCTTACTCTTAATATGAACTGTCCGCACTGCCAGTCCACTTACAGGACTAAGATCCAATGCCTCATCAAGCTCGGATAGGTTCTGCCAAGTAGTTTGGATGTGCGCCGCTTTTTCTGTCCTCGTCAGTGGCTGGGAGACTTAGTATCCCTGTCTGAGTAAAACCTTCCATGAAAAAGCAGTTA
>JAFAVL010000055.1 GCA_019242465.1 Chroococcidiopsidaceae cyanobacterium CP_BM_RX_35
TAGAGATCGGAAGCAATTTCTGTGATTGACATCGTATTTGAAATCCTTTTTTATTGCAATCAAACTGACGTGTTTTTAAAGCATAAGTCTCAGCAGCTTTCCTTTTGGCTTAGGTTTTGCCCGTCGAACTGATGTTTGCTTAATAAGCCAGAGCAGCACCCGCAGGTCTGCGCTTATCGCTAGCACCGTAGAATAAACCAGTTGTAGGGTCCACTAGAATTGACTCTGATGCTCCCCAAGTAAGAGTTTCCTTGTCGAAGGTAAATCCCGTTTGTGATAGCGTCTGTATAGTATCTGGTGGTAAGGAATTCTGTTCAAGGTTGATCGAATTGGGCAGGCCCTGGTAATGGAAGCGAGGATAGTCTACAGCTGATTGAATATCAAAGCCATAGTCGAGCACGTTAGTGATGACTTGTAGAACAATCGTGATGATCCTTGAACCTCCAGGGCTACCAGTTACCATGAAGACTTTGCCATCTTTAAAGACAATAGTTGGACTCATAGAACTGAGCGGTCGCTTACCAGGTTCAATGGCGTTATTACTTCCCTGGACTAATCCAAACAGGTTAGGCACTCCAGGCTTTGACGTAAAGTCGTCCATCTCATCGTTTAAGAGGAAACCTGTATTACCAGCAATCACTTTTGCTCCAAACAGAGCGTTAATTGTATAGGTCACTCCTACTGCGTTACCATACCGATCAACGATTGAGTAATGGGTGGTATTAGTCCCCTCGTTCGTAGTTACACAAGAGTAGACCTGACAGGGTGGGGTAGCACCAGATTCAGGGAGTTTATCCCGGATAGTAGCTGCATAGTCTTTAGAAAGTAGTCGCTCTAGGGGTATTGAAATGAAGTCCGGGTCTCCCAAATATGTATTCCGGTCTGCATAAGCAAATAGCATTGATTCTAGGAAGCGCTGCACACTTGTAGGCGAGCGAAACCCTAAGTAGGAAAGCGGGTAGCCTTCCAAAATATTGAGCATCTCACAAAGAACAGTACCGCTTCCAGGCGGTGGGGAAGAAATGATTTCATAACCTCGGTAGTTGCAGCTTACAGGCTTTGTTTCTTCTACCGTGTAGTCTGCTAAGTCCTTTTTAGTTAAGAGCCCGTTGTTCGCAACGCTTGCTTTTACTAGTTCATCAGCGATTGGACCTTTATAGAAAGCCTTTGGTCCTCGAGCGGCAATCAGCTTTAATGTCTTAGCCAAGTTTTCCTGTACCAAGTGATCGCCTATTTGGTAGGGGGTCGTCTTGCCATCTTTTAAAAAGATGGCAGCGACATTAGGCTGAGCCGCAAAGCCTTTAGTGCTGGAACTAAGAGTGGTGATATCCCCCTGCTGCAAAATATAGCCCTGCTCAGCTAGCCGAATTGCCGGAGCTATGACCCGTTTGCGAGTCATAGTTCCATACTCTGAAAGTGCCCGATCAAGACCTAAAACTGTACCAGGAACTCCGACAGCGAGATAACCAGTGGTACTTAATCCAGGGATTACATTGCCGTTTTGATCGAGGTACAGATTCGACCTTGCGGCTAATGGTGCCTTCTCTCGAAAATTGATGAAGGTATTTTTACCGTTAGCTAAGTGGATTGTCATGAATCCACCGCCACCAATATTGCCACAGCATGGGTCAACCACTGCTAATGCATACCCAACAGCAACGGCTGCGTCCACGGCATTGCCACCTTCTTTCAAAATCTGCAACCCAACTTCGGATGCATATTTTTGCGAAGTGGTAACTACACCATTCTTGCCTTGCACAGGTGGAGGCGAGGCCGAAACTCTGCTGGAAATACCAAATTCAAAGCTAGTAAATGCAGCTCCAATCGCCAAAACCAGCAGTCTGCTTCTCATATTCGCTACTTAGTGTAATAAACTATATTTGCTTGCTCAGCCTTTAAATGACATCTTGCACAATTAGACAGCGAGCGATCGCGGCGGGTCGAGTCTGGGAGTGTAACAAATTAACGTGGTGTCTACTCTTTTGATAATACTTATGTAGCATTCATGTAATATATTGCTTACTTGAGTAGCTCAGTTATAGGCATTTGAAACCCTTTCTTCGCAAGGTTTTTAATAACTTCTCTGCCTAGTCTCAAAAGGTGGAGAAGTAATACAACATATTTCACGAGCAATACAAATCACGTTAATTTATTACGCTCCCTCCTTTGAGTCCAGACAACCTAAAAGTACGGGTCGTGCGAGTTTAGCAGCAAGCCTAGCTCAAGCCGACCAAAGTTCTCACCTGCGGCATCCAGATTGAGGCCAGCATGAGCCGACATAGCATGTACATCGCGCCAGTACCGCTGCATCGGATTCGACTCGTAGTTGGCACTACCACCGCTAGCCAGGAAAAGCCGCTCCGTTGCCTGCACACATAGATGAGCAACATAGGCATAGTCACGGCGATTACGGACTCTTTCCTCAAGAGTGACGGCACCACCACGGCTGAGCACATCAAGCGGGCGTTTCAAGAGTAAGTAAGCCGAGTCGATCTGAGCGGAAACCTCGGCTAGACGAATCTGCTGGTGTGTTAAAGAAGCCACCTGCTCACGACTATACATCGTGGACTTGTTATGACTCAGATTACGCCAAGTCTCATAGGCCCCAATGGTAGCTCCCAGGATTGGAGAAGCCAACGCAGACGGGAAGGCGGAAAAGAGTGGAAGCTGATACAGAGGACTTGGGTTAAAGGTAGAACCTGGTGCGCGACCCTCACGTATATCACTTAAGCGGATGGTTCGGTGTTCGGGTATAAAGGCATTTTTCACCACTACATTCTTGCTGCCTGTGCTCTTCTGTCCAGCAACGAACCAGGTGTCAAGAATCTCGTAGTCACTACGTGGCAATAGAAAAATACGTGGTTCGGGGTGTTCACCAGAGGTCTTTGGCATAATCAGTCCAGCCAGCATGTTCCACTCACAGTAATCAACACCGCTCGACCAGGGCCAGTTCCCATTTAGAAGGTAACCATCTTCGACACGAATAGGACTCCCAGCTGGTATAAACGATGTAGCAATGAGCGCATCGGGATTATCACCCCAAACCTCACGCTGCGCCTGTTCGGGAAAGGTAGCCATTAACCAGGAGTGCATGTTTAGGAACGAATAGCACCACCCTGTTGACCCATCGGCCTTGGCGATCTCGATAACTGAGTCAACAAAGCCATCGAAGGTGAGTTCGTGACCTCCCCAGCGCACCGGAGTAAGTAAGCGCACTAACCCGGCATTGATGATGTCCTCGATCGTCTCATCTGGTTGCCGACGTTGCGCCTCAGCTGTGGCAGCACGTTCCCGAATAATAGGTGCTAGTGCACGTGCGCGTAAAACGGCCTCTTCATGGGTCATACCGCTCAACGGCATTACCCGCTCACTAATGGTCATTAGCTTTCTTTTCCTTTTTTGAGTGAAAGAACCGCATTGTTACAAAATATAAGGTCATCAAGTAATAAATTTGGTTGTGTCGCAAAAACTGAAGGAGATGGTAGGGTAGGAAAGCTTTGTTGTTACTGCGCTTGCTTCCTATGTCTGTTCTCCCTGTGTTCAAATGGCATCATTTCCAGGCAGAGATCATCCTCCTTAATGTGCGGTGGTATTGTAAGTACGCTCTGTCTTACTTAAATCTTGCAACTCAGTTATTGCAATGTTTGACTGAATTCAATAGATGCATCAGAAAATTCAACGACTGCATTTTCAGCCAACTTGGTCTACCCAAGGCATGGATATCCTTTCCAATCTGTGGCAGATAAGTGGCAAAAGTCTCTTGTAGTTGTATATTGCTCTATATGCGGTACCATCTGCCTTAGATTCTCCTGCTTCTATCTCTCTAAAGTGTATTGAGTTCCAATGCTTGATTGCTATCAGATTCTTACACCGATTTATCAGATCCTTATCGTATTAGCGAACTTGCTTTGGGGTTATCCCGGTGAATCGCTTGAATTGTTGTGTTAAATGACTTTGGCTAGAAAATCCTACTTGTAAAGCAATGTCTGCGATCGCTAAATCCGTTTTCAAGAGCATCATTTTCGCCCGTTCCACTCGTTGTTGAATTACGTACTGATGCGGGGAAATTCCTGTAGCGCGTTTGAACAAACTGGCAAAATAAGTCGGGCTGATATTGATGACTGCTGCAATTTGTTCGAGTGTTAACTCTTGATCGAGGTGAGTGTGAATATGGTCAATGGCTCGCTGCAATTGAGCGTCGGTTAAGCCTCTATTTTGAAATGCAACGGTTGACATGGTTAAAAAATTGGTAGTGTTGGCAGACAAAACCAGCAAAAGTTAGCCAGTTCATTGGGATGGCTTGTGCATCTGTAACCAGTTAGGTTGAAAGGTAATCCGTCAAACAGGCATCAAGGAGTCGAGAACCTATTGACTTGCAGCGACAATGGCTGCCATCAACTGCGCAATGTTCCAGCGTCTGGTATATCGAATTGCATTAATAAATAGAGCTGGGGCAACTGTTACTCCACTGCGTAATCCACTCTCGATATCTTCATTAATGCGATCGATGTGCGTTTGTTGAGACAGATGTTGCAGAAATTGAGACATATCCAGTCCGAGAGCATGGGCATACTCGACAAGATAACCGTTTCCCAACGCTTGTTGATGGTTGAACAGCACGTCGTGCATCTGCCAAAACTGACCTTGGGCGGCAGCTTCTTCAGCCGCTTGGGCTGCACGTTGAGCTTGAGCATGAATCTGGATTTGTGGAAAATGACGGAAGATGAAGCATAAATAGTTCTCCCCAAAAGAAACACGAAGCTCTCGTCCAATGACTTTAATCATCCTGTAAACATCCGCACTCCTAGAACTTTGATAGTCGCCATACATCACCAGCACTACCGAGGCACTCAACACACCTTGAATGTGATCTTGTGTGGAAGCTGGAACGAATAACAAATTGCGCTCTCGATCTTGGCTCACTCGATACCTCTGAGGGAGGAAATGCCTTCGCAAGTGGTGCCTGCAACGGGCTACGCCTACGCGCTACAACCCTCTTAATGCAATCTGGACACAGCAAACTTAAATTCTGCAACTCAAGTGCGGATTCGTGTTTGCCTAAATTAAATCTATGCAATTGCCTCTAATTTGTCGTCCACAGAGAGTTGCAACTTTTGCACACTAAAGCGGATGATGAATCAGTCCCTCTTCCAATGTCATCATCGCTCCAACTCTGGTTGGACTCTATAGTCAAACTCAAGGAGGACTTGCTTACAAACTGACAATCCCGCGTTTAACGGCAGCAATCACGGCTTGGGTGCGATCGCTCACGCCCAACTTGCTTAAAATTCGATTGACGTGGGTTTTGACAGTATTCTCACTGATACTTAAGGCAGTCGCAATATCTAGATTGCTCATGCCTTGCGCCATTAAGCCAAGTACCTCCAACTCTCGTTCCCTTAGTTCTGGATTATTCAGGCGCTGCACCAGTTTTGCTCCCACGTCTGGTGGAATGTACTGCTGACCACGAGCAACGGTGCGAATCGCATTCAGCAACTCATTGGATTTAGTATCCTTGAGGAGAAAGCCTTGAGCACCAGAGCGCAATCCACGATAGATATCTTCATCCCTATCGTAGGTGGTTAGCACGATAATCCGGGCAGGTTTAAATTCAGCACAAATTGCCCTGATGGCTTCCACCCCTCCGACTTCGGGCATTCGCAAATCCATCAGCGTTACATCTGGTTTGTATTCCCGAAAGTGATCGATCG
>JAFAVL010000188.1 GCA_019242465.1 Chroococcidiopsidaceae cyanobacterium CP_BM_RX_35
ACAACGCGCGTGACGGTGACTCGAACGCTCCAGCTTTTCGAGTCGAAGGGAATGCTACAGCGATACCAAAAGCGGTTGATTGTTTGTTCTCAAACTCAGCAGACGGTGTGGTGAAGCTTCATGTCTTACCTGGCTCTTCTCCAATCACGAGGGTAGGAAGCCGCGATAGCGCTAGCGAAGCGAAGCCGAAGGCGTTAGCGCTGCCCGCACCTTGCGGGATCGCCGCTTCCTGCTCACTCCGCAAAGTATATCTCCGAAACGCCTTCTCACCCCGGTTCCTCCCCAATTGCCACATAGTAAGCCCTCTCTGCCGCCGCTGAAGAGCGCCCGCTTCACATAGCGCTGGTAACTCGACTCTGACTCGTTTCTGGCTAGGATTCCAAGTACAGGCTGGAACTATCTGTTGGTCGTGCATGAAGATAACGCCCAGTGGTGGCAACGTTCGCATGACCCAAAGTCTCCTTGACTAGGTGAACTGGAGCACCGCGATCCATCGCATGACTGGCATGAGCATGACGCAACCAGTGAGCCGACACTTTAGCAGCTACCTTGCTAGGGAGCAACGCGAAAAAGTGAGCAGTGGCAGAAGGAAGAGAAGCAGCCTCAGTAGTGCGAATAGGCAATTAATACTTTAGATACAAAAAAAGGTAGGATATCCCAGAGAAAAAGGTTTTTGGCTCACAGCCAAATCGGGATGGCCTACCATGAATCAAACTACTAAAAATATACCAGCAACATTGGATTTGAAGAAATCCCTGTTAGATTTTGAGGCAGCGCTCGCTCCGATATTAGTACTGGATAAAGTAGAGGATTGGGATGGACGGACGGTCAAACAAAGAGAAACAGAAATTCGGACAGCAGCATTACAATTAGCGGGGCAATGTGTGGCGTTACTCCTGCACAAGCTGTCACAATCGCAGTGGGCACAAGAAACAGCAATTAACCAAACACAAGGATGGTGGCGTTTAAGAACGCGCAGACATGGCTATTGTCAACGACAAGTTTTAACAATAGGTAACGTGGTGGTTAATCTCAAACTCTCCTATGTAGTTGAAAGACGGACCAAACCCAAGGGGAAAAAGAGAATACCAACCCAAGGTTTTTGTCCGTGGCTAAGATGGTTAGGAATGTCAGAAGGTATTACCCCACTCGTCTGGTCAACAATAGCGGAATACGGGACAACAAGCAGTTCCTTTGCCGTGGCACGTTCCCACTTAAGCCAATGGGGAATTCAGATAAGCTTGAGACGAATTGAACGACTGACTTATTACTTTGGTTTATTAGGAATTAGTCAGCGCGACTTGAAGTTGTACCAGCTAGAACGAGAAAGATTAGCAACAGGGACAGTGTTAGCCAATCAACGAGTGGTAATTGCTGTGGACGGTGGTCGGACGCGGATGAGAATTAATAAAACAGGCAGAAGGCATCAGAAAACACGTAAACACGGGTATGTTGGTCAATGGGTCGAACCTAAACTGCTCACGATCTACACAGTCGATGACGGAGGAAGGAAAAACAAAACACTGCCTGTAACTAATGATGGCACTTATCAAGATTGTCAAGTTTTCCTCAAAATCCTGGAGATGCATCTAGTGAGTTTAGGCATAGCTACTGCCCAACAAGTTTTACTGATTGGGGATGGAGCCGAATGGATTTGGCACCAGATTCCACCTCTTTTGCACCGCTTAGGATGTGAGACCAAAACTTATTACCTTCTCGACTTTTATCACGCCACTCAACACCTTTACTTATTTGCTGATGCCGCTTTCCCTAATGAATCCGAACGCCAACTTTGGTTTAAGTCCGCGAGAAATTACCTGAAGCAAGGTCAGATTAACAGTTTACTTGAGAGCATGTTATCTCTGACTAAACAGGCTGATGGTGATTCTCACAATATCATGAATTCTCAAATTAACTATCTGACTAAAGCCTCTGAGAATGAACGCTTGAATTATGCTCAAATCTCAGCTCAAAAGTTACCTATTGGCAGTGGAGCTATTGAGAGTTTGGTGCGCCAAGTAGTGAATCTGCGATTGAAAGGTAATGGCAAGTTTTGGTTACCCAAAAACGCCGAAATCATGCTACATGCTCGTTGTCAATGGACGGCAGGCGCTTGGAACAGTTTCTCTGATTCGATTCTGACGGCTTTGCTCAATCCTGCCTCAAGTTAGTATTTTCTGCTTCTGTAGTTACTAAACTTAATGTGACTAATGATACTGACTACTCGCGCTTCAGTCACTTTCTGCTGTTTAAAAGTAGGGCTGCCGCGTCAAACTGCTGTCGGGAAGCTCAATTGCAGGCTTTTGAGCCAATAAATCGTCACTCACCTCAAGCCTTTTTTTCTCAAAACTCACTTTTTTGCGTTGCTCCCCCTTGCTATCCAATCCTAGCACCCTCATCGCTGCTGCTTTGACAATCCGGTTCACCTGCACTTCCGTTAAATGCCCCTTCTTCTTGCGACTGATAAAAACCGGAGCGTCCATCTCTGCATCACCTCGCAACCCCTGTAACTCTTGCCAAAGCAATGCAGGTAACTTGATGGTACGAGTCTTTCCCCCTTTACCATAAATCAACACTTGTCCCCCTACTTCCCTTGCCTGCAATGAACCCCACTTCAACTGCGTTAATTCTGAAACCCTCAGCCCCGCAATATAAATCAACCTCAAAAGCAGTTGATTACGAGAGCTAGGCTCTAGCCTAATCATCATCTGCACATCCGACTCAGATAGAATTCGTTCAGCCAAAGCATCTTTGACCTTGGGAGCTGTCACTGGTCCTGCTGGGTTGGCTTTGAGCAGCCCGGTCTTATGGTAGGCAAACGAGAACAGGCTTTTGATGGCGGCGATCGCCCTTGCCCGACTAGAGGCTGCAAGACTACTCTGTTCCAACACGGTCACGTAAGCCTGCACGTCTGCCAAAGTCACCAGCTCCAACGGTTTCCCCAGCATGACGAGGAATTTTAGGGCTTCTCTGCGATAGCAGCGCTGAGTATGGGGTGACTTGCCGTGTACCCAAAGCTCAATAATTTGCTCCAGGGGTTCTAAAGGCTGATTGTTTCGTGAGATCGCTAAAAAAGGGGTTAAGGGGGGTTCAATCACAGCGAATGTTTGATAAGGGCAATACTCTTACATTCAATCACACCAAAATCACCCGTTTTCACTCTAGCGAAACTCTAACGAAACAGACCCGTGCTAAACTGAGACAATCCAATACCTTGGTTCTAGTCGGATGAATCCCACTTCCACTCGACTCACCTTGCAGGAGTTTTTGGCTCTGCCCGAGAGCGACGACCGCTACGAATTGGTAGAGGGAAAGCTTCAATCCAAAATGTCACCCAAATATCGACATTCCACACTACAACTTCGTTTGCTAATAGCCTTAAATAATTGGTGTGAGCAGTTCACCTTGGGGCGAGTTCGTCCAGAATGGGGTGTTGTTTTGCAGCGGCGGGGGGAGGATTGGGTGCCTATTCCTGACTTGACCTATGTTTCCTACAACCGCCTGCCTACAACATGGGAAGAAGATGAACCCTGTCCAGTCTTACCCGAGCTAGTAGTTGAGATTATCTCGCCAGGACAGAGCTTCGGAGATTTGACAGATAAGGCAACTGACTACCTACAGGCAGGAGTAGACCGGGTATGGGTAGTAGATCCCACAGCCCAGGCGGTGACTGTCTTCCGCAGCGATCGCGTACCACAAATTGTTAAAACCGATGGCACGATCAGTGATTCTCTACTGCCAGAGCTGAAGCTGTCTGTGTCCCATCTATTCAGCAAATCTCCTCGCGGGGAATAATGCTCCAGGAAGCGTAAATAAATTACAGCTATTATGCGAATTTTACTGCTCCTACTAGTGTAGATAGAATAGGTATTTGCCAATTCTTGTCCCATTCATTGCTAGTCATCATTCCTCTAATTTGTAATATATTATGGGCTCCATCACGAGTCCACTGCATTTTTTTGCTCTTTTTATATCGCTCATTAATAATTGAATCAATGTGAGATTCAGCGACTTGGCTAGTGTATGCTTTGTGCTGTTGCTCTCGTTCTTCATAATTAACGAGATAGGCTTCATTACTCTTGAGATAGTCGTATAACTTTTGCAGTTTCGAGCGTTTCTTGGGAGCGGAATATATTTGTAGTAAAACCGAATTTATGATAGAGTCCCTTCGGTGAGGCTGCTGTAAGGGAGTTGGGGCGTGGAATACGAATTACGTGTTGTGGTCGAGAAAGTATCAGTCAGTTCTCAAGAGGTTGTGAA
>JAFAVL010000290.1 GCA_019242465.1 Chroococcidiopsidaceae cyanobacterium CP_BM_RX_35
TGATTGGCAAACAACCCTTCTCTTACTAATTCTATCTAAAGTTTTGAATAAAAAGCCAGGGGTAGTGGTGAATATGTAGTGATAGCTAGCTCAGACCCGTAAGATAGGATGTAGCATTATAGTAATGTACAGAGATAATTTGCTTTCCTTACTTGGCACAATACCCGCAAGAACTGAACTAGATCTGTGTGTGATTGAAGAAGTAGATTGTGGGACATTTATTCGTAAGAAAATTGTTTATTCAGCTGAGGTGAGAGAAACGATTAGTGCGTTTCTTTGTCTTCCAAAAGATACCTGTATACCACTGCCTGCCATCTATTGCTTTCATCAACATGGGAATAACTGGCTTCTTGGCAAAAGTGAGGTTGTTGGGCTTGCTGGTTCACCTGACCAAGCCTATGCAAAAGAACTAGCAGAACGGGGGTATGTAACTCTAGCTCCTGATGCAATTTGCTTTGAAGAACGAGCAGACGCAGCCAATCCCATACTCTATCACGCTCACCAACTTCACAGGAGGTTGATGAGAGGACAAACCCTACTAGCAAAGGTACTGTTTGACATCAGCGTTGGTATCGATCTACTTCAAAGTCTTCCCGAAGTAGATCCCATGAGAATTGGCTTTATCGGACATTCATACGGGGGTAGAACAGCGCTATTTGCACCAGCATTTGATAAAAGAATCAAGGTCTCAGTGAGTAACTGTGGCTCTACGACATTTAAGGAGATGTTGTCTAATGATATCCAGATACAGTTTGATTATGTGATTCCAAACCTTCTGGCTAGCGGCGATGTGGGAGATGTTGTGCGTTTAGTAGAACCGTGCGACCTTCTCATTCTTGGCACTGATGATGATAGAATGAGTCGGAACATCGAAGACATTTATAAATATGCAAAATCGGCATTTATTAATGGCAATCTTGAACAGCAAACCTATCCTGGCAAGCATGTCTTCTCTAAGGAGATGCGTTTGAGAGCTTACAAGTTCTTAGATCATCATTTGAATTATTGACTTCATGCAGTGTGTATTCAGTACGGGAGTGCGAGGTATATGGATACTGCAATCTACTGTGGATTAAATTCACGGTCAGGTTGTGTAGGCGCGAAACCAAGAGGCGGCAGTGCTACTAGTGAGCGAAGACCTCGACGAACTAATGAAATAGTCCTGTGCGCGATCACTTACCTAGATTACGTAGCTTCCCAATGAATCAGTACCTTATTCTCTACATACTAGTAGATCAGGATGTAGATATTCTTCGAGTTGTCAGCGGATATCGAGATCTATCAGCCCTATTTACCGATTCAGATGTCTAATACAAACCTCAACTTGTTTTATGGTCCTAATATCTGCTCAACCTTATGATTATGAGTTACCCGTTTCTGGTGGTCTTGCCCTACTAATTATCGACATGCAGCGCGATTTTTTGGAGCCAGGTGGCTTTGGTGAGGCGCTTGGCAATAATGTCAGTCGCCTTCAAGCAATTGTGCCTACTGTCAAGCAGTTGTTAGCAGCATTTCGAGCGCAGCAACTTCCGATTTTCCACACCATTGAAGGTCATCTCCCCAATCTCTCAGATTGTCCTATCACTAAGCAAAGGCGAGGTCAAGGCAAACTCAGAATTGGTGATGTTGGACCGATGGGACGAATTTTAGTTCTAGGCGAACCTGGTAATGCCATTATCCCGGAACTGGAACCTCTGCCTGACGAAATGGTAATTACGAAACCTGGTAAGGGAGCTTTTTACGGCACTAAACTAGATAAGCTCTTGCGCGAACAGGAAATTACCCATCTGATTATCGCCGGAGTAACAACAGAAGTCTGCGTTCAGACAACGATGCGAGAGGCTAATGACCGAGGATTTGAGTGCCTGCTAGTAGAGGACGCCACCGAGAGCTACTTTCCGGAATTTAAACAATCCACGCTAGAAATGATTCGGGCTCAAGGTGGCATTGTAGGTTGGACTGCACCTGCTGCGAATGTTCTACAAGCTTTGGAAAAGGTATGGGTTACTCATAGTGTGTCCACATGCGAATGACTTTCACTCGCTTGATGTTTGTTTCTAATAGGAAGTCATACTTCGGAATGCTTGCAGGAAAAACAGTATCTAAAACTACAAACTATTGCCAACGAATTTGTATACTGTACACAAGATAAAAAGAGCTAAATTTTTAGACTGAAAAGTCTTGGTAAAACGGCTACTGATAGCTGGCATCCAGCAATCTATTGTTTGATTTCATCGGTGTTATTTATGCTAGTTACAAAGCAACCTGTATTCCAACGATTTTGGTATCCCATTATCCCAATCGCAGCCCTATCAGGTGGACCAAAACCCTTTGAATTGCTAGGTCAGCAGATTGTCCTATGGTTGGATGCTCAGGGGAATCCGGCAGTCGTACAAGACCGTTGCTGTCACCGTTCAGCCAAGCTGTCGCTCGGTAAAGTGATTGATGGCAATATCAGTTGTGCTTACCACGGTTGGGAGTTTAATTCTAATGGAGACTGCGTACATGTTCCTCAGCTTAAGGACTGTCCGATTTCTCAAAGCTACAAGGTAAAAGCCTATCGCTGTGCTGAACGGTATGGGTATGTCTGGGTTTGCTTAGCAGAGCCACTAATAGATATTCCAGAGATTTCCGAGGCGATTGACCCAGAATATCGTCTGATCCACGAATTCTATGAGCCTTGGAACTGTGCAGGCTTGCGGGTAACAGAAAATGAATTTGATCTGGCTCACCCAACTTTTGTCCATACCACAACGTTTGGTAGTGAAGAACATCCGACACCTGATTTAATGGAGTTGACAGAAACCGAATGGGGTCTGCACGTTCATAGCGTTCTGGGTGTAGTAAATCCACTGCTACAGCAGCAGAACTTAAAGTTGGATGAAGCAAAAACATTTCGGACATTAGATATGACTTGGTTGATGCCATTCACTGTCAAGCTGCGGATTGCCTACCCTAACGGACTTGTTCACATCATCGTGAATACGATGACCCCAATTGACGACTCCACCTCACAAATGGTGCAGTTTTGTCTTCGCAATGACACCGAAGTAGATACAAAAAGCAGTGATGTGATTGCGTTCGATCGTGCCGTGACCCTGGAAGATAAACGGATTTTAGAGACGACTGATTGCGATGTGCCTCTAAGTCCAAGTAAAGAGCAGCACATGTTTACGGATAAGCCAGGAATTGTAATGCGCAAAAAGCTAGCGGCTCTGTTAAAAGCGCATGGTGAAGTGGAGCAAACTAGGGACAAGAGCGATCACCGACTACTTGAAATCTAATAAAAACAACACTTTAAAAAAGATATGAGCAATCAAATTGAAGATCGCCTTATAGAGGTAGAAAAAACTGCAGGAATTGAGGCGCATGGTATTGAGCGAGTACCTCCAGAAAGGCGCACTGACGTTCGGATCTTCGACAACTTTACCCTATGGCTCTCTGCCAATCTGGTAATTTCCACAGTTGTCCTTGGCTCGTTGGCTATTGGTGTCTTTAAACTTGGGTTTTGGGATAGTGTAGCTGCGATCGCTATTTTCAATCTACTTGGCATTCTGCCAGTTAGCTTTTTCTCTACGTTAGGTCCAAAGTTAGGACTCCGCCAGATGACCATCTCGCGGTTCTCATTTGGCTGGACAGGTGCCAAGATTATGGCACTGTTTAATGTGGCAGCTTGTCTAGGCTGGTCTGCTGTTAACGTTATCGTTGGGGGGCAGTTGGTCAATCAGATTACTGCTGGTGTTGTTCCAGGATGGGTAGGTGTTCTAATCATCGCCGCACTCACAACATATGTGAGCCTCTACGGTTACGCCTATGTGCATCGTTACGAGCGGTACGCCTGGCTACCGATGCTATTTATCTTCTCTGCGATGTTTTTTTTGTCGGCTCCTAACTTTACTGCCGTCGAGTCTTCGGCATCAGGTTTGATCAAGTTTGCTGCCTTTATGTCCTTTGGTAGTGCAGTCTATGGTTTTGCTACTGGATGGAGTTCCTATGCTGCTGACTATAATGTCAATCAGCCTGAGACTACCCCCTCTAGCCGTGTTTTCTGGCTAACTTTCCTAGGCTGCTACATTCCCTGTGTGATGCTAGAAATACTTGGTCTTGCCTTGACGACTGTCCCTGCCTTCAATGGCAAGATGGGAGGTGAGTTGTTTGCTGCTGCATTAAGCCCGATGGGGATTTTTGGAAATTTACTCCTAGTTTTCCTAGCGCTGAGTATAGTAGCAAACAATATTCCCAACGACTACAGTCTTGCTCTCTCGATTCAGGTAGTGGGTGGTTGGTTCCAACGGGTTAATCGCGCTGTCTGGACGCTTGTTGGTTCAATTGTTTATGTATTAATTGCGATCACAAGCGCTAAGAGCTTTGCCCAAACCCTTGAAGGCTTTCTGCTGCTTGTTGCCTACTGGCTTGGTCCTTGGTCGATTGTTTTAGTTATAGAACACTTTGTATTCCGTCATGGACGTTACAACGTTGATGACTGGAATACCCCAAGCAGACTGCCTGTGGGTTGGGCGGCGATCACAGCACTCACGATTGGTCTTTTTGGAGTCTACCTGGGTGCAGCGCAAGAGAAATTTGTGGGACCAATTGCTGGTTTGCTCAATCAGCCATACGGCATCGACATTGGCTTTGAATTGGGTATCATCTTTGCTGGTATAGCTTACTTGGGCTTACGACGGATTGAATTACAGGGCAATCGTCGATAGTTACAGGCAATTTCCAGAGCAAAGACCATCTCAACTTGTATGAGCAGTTTGGTTTGTTAAGACCTGACCCTTGATTCTATTTTGCTATCCAAAGTGCTTTTCACCAATGGTGACTACCATCTATGGTGCCATCCTCCAAATCCAAACCCGAAATCTAAATTGATAGCGGGATTAGGATAGTTGTAATAGACAGCCGGAGGTGGAAGTACAACTACCTTTTGCCCAGTATAAGGACGATTAAAATAACCGTCTTCAAAACCCCGAGCGAATTCCCCGCCTGCAGTCCGAGGTCGGTAAGCTTCTTTATCCCGAGCGCTTTGTTCTCCTTGTCGATAACCATCCGCATAAGCTCTTGGATGATCAGCCGCCCAGTAATCTCTAGGTGCCTGGCGGCTAGTCACATAATTACCGCCAATAACTTCATCTGCTTTAACAGCTTGGGGAGAAAGTAGAGATGTCGATACAGTAGCTAAGCCTAACAAAGCAGCTAAAACTAATTTATTCATGCTCTTTGCTCCACTTCAAACTTACCAGTTGTAGTGTTCGCTAATTAAATTACATACGAGCTGTCTGTAACCTAACTTGACAAAAAGAAGTCAGATACTGGCGGTCAGAATTGAAGCTCTGCCTGAGTCAAAACTCTGTTTCCTTCTAAGGATAGAGGAGCCCAGTTCATTTCTAATTCAGTACTCTTCTACCTTAAGGAATACCCGTCTTGAAGTTCCAATAGTGACAACAACCAACTTTAGTCATTTTGGCTTATCCAAGCAACTGATTCTTAACTATTTGTCTAGTTCTTTTATGATAACAATATTGCCGATTAGTGGTTTGTTTGGAAAGTACGGTTAACCCTCTATAAGAGAGCTGTATAACTCAACAACTACTTATATTTTTGTAGAACTAGTCAGACTTGCTAAACGGCCTCTTGTATTAAGGCCCAGTTAGAGCGAAGCTGACATGAGGTGCCATCTGGCGAGTCATCAGGCAACAAGCGCAGTTTAGCTTCCTTGTTACGCCCCTGTTGCTACCTGTTCTTCCGCACTAACGCTTTTGAAGTCTTCGGTAAACCCAACACGAAGGTCAGTTTCCTTAAGTACATCCAGCAAACTCGTCATTGGCCAGCGCTCTTGCATCTCGGCTTTCAGTCGCACCAAGTTTAATCACTCCCTCCATCGGGACCCGTTCGTCTGATGAATAATAATGCTGACCGCTGCCTGCATACTTTTTCAATAATTCTAGTGCTGAAATTACAGGGCGATGCACCTCATTCCTTGTTTGAGCGAAACTCTAGAATCGCCAAGATTTGCGGTACCATCCGGCGGTAGTGGTGGAGGTAGGAAGACCGCATGACTGTGTAGACTTTCTCCCGGTAGGTTGGTCCGGTTGCCTTGAATTCTTTGACAAGAGCCTGCAACGTCGGCTTGCTAACTGCGGGGTAAACTACATTCAATGTCTATGTTTGAATGTTACTCATAAGCATTACCCAGGACTAGAAGGATTTGCGCCATCGAGAAACTTCATCACAACTGCATTGAATTGGTCAGCTTGCTCAATATTAGGGAAGTGACCACATTGCTCAACAATCAGTAGCTCTGAGTTGGGAATTTCTCGCTTGAACCGCTCACCAAGAGCAACAGGTGTCCATCTATCCTCACGACCCCAGATGATGAGTGTCGGCTGTTTAATCTCACTCAGTTTGTTGTCAAGCACGTCTTCGTGACGAATAAACGATTCGATAAAACGTTGTTGGGCATAAGCACCAAGCATAGAACCTGCAAAAGCTTTATCAATAGCTGCATCACTCGCATACGTTTTTCGATCGTAAAAAGCAAGCGCCAAAGATTGCTGCATCTGTTCTAGTGTCGAAGGATTAAGAAGTCGCAGTGTACCAGGTACGTGTCCGAGCTGGTGCAGGTCCGGCACTTGCGGGATAGCATATGCATAGCCTGCATCCACTAGTACAAGCTGTTTAACTTTCTCAGTGTGTCCTAGAGCAAAGGAAGCAGCAACAGCACCACCCATAGAATGACCCACCAGTGAAGCGCTGTTAATTTTGAGTCCTTCGTATACCCCGTTGAGGAAGTCAACCCATGTGGCAGGGCGGTAGTTGATCAATGGTTTATCAGATTGTCCTGCACCAATTTGATCGAACGCAATAACACGATATTTCTGGGACAGTGAAGGAATGGTTTTGTCCCAATCCGATAAATCGCCACCAAGGTTATGAAGCAGGACAACTACAGGTCCGCTACCTACCTCTGTGTAGCGAATCTTTTGCCCATAAATAGTAATGAACTTATTTGACATCATTTCACTCCTTTGTGCTATCTCGGCTAGCTTTAACCAAGCTATATAAGTCTTATC
>JAFAVL010000388.1 GCA_019242465.1 Chroococcidiopsidaceae cyanobacterium CP_BM_RX_35
TTAAGTTTACTGATGACATCGTGTCTCCTCTAGAAGAGGAATGGCAAGTTGAAGTATCTGATGAGCGGTTGAAATTAGGTCGCCTGTTTACTAAGAGCGATACTCACCAAACGTTGTCACACTTCCTTTAACGGTCACTCCCAGGTCTGACTCTTCTTGATGAATAAGCAGGTTAGATAACTGAACGATTAGGAATTCAATCTCACGACGGTTCTCAAATTGAAGAAAAATGTTACTGCCCTCACGGTTGATAACCGCAGTTGAAACATCACTGTCGTCTAACTGTGAGTCAATATCAGGAATTAGTTTTCTAATTTGCTCTTCAGTCTATAATTGACTCATTACTCTATCTCCCGTTCAAAAATACTTGCTGAATGAGCGGTGGATTTGAGGCTTTAAAGCTCAATAATTTCGTTGTAGATCCACTTCAAAATCAGCAACGCCCAATGCCGCAGTTACTGCTCCAGTTCCAGCAGCTCCTCAAATATCTCAGCCTCAGAGAACGGGCACGATTGGGGGAGTTGCTCCGGGTTGAGAGGCGTTTCTCGATCTACTAGGTTTAGTCCCTTTTCGTAACCAATCTCGATAGCTTCGCTCAGATAAGGCTTCAGGCTGGGGTTCTCCTTGAGGTGGCGGCGAATCTCCTGCCGCTGCTCCCGAATGGTCGCCCGCCAACTTTTGGAACGCGCTTCGGGTTGATAGCGCCACTTGAGCAGATGCCCCAGCAGCACACCGAGGCGGTTGCGAAGCTCCTGGCGCTGCTGCTTACCCAACGAATCCAACTCCTCAATCAAATTGTCAATATCTACTTGCTCCCATTGCTGTGCTTGCAACAGCTCGATCTGCCGCTGCGTCCAGGCGTAGAAGTCCTGGTCATAGAGGGTCGTGGTTTGCATGAGCCTTACCGCACTATCTAAGCTTATTGTGGCATTTGCGGAAAGCAAAATGACGGCGGGGCTACGATTCCCCTTTCTCGGCATGGTTCAAAAACAGCCATTTTCGGGTAACAAAGCAGGTAAAAGCTAACCATTCAAAGATGATGGCCGATCGGCACTGACGACCAGTGAAGAAGGACTTTTGGTCAATAATTAGGCGCGTCGAAACCGCTGGAAGCCCAAAAGTTCCAGCCAGTGAGCATGGGGTTGCCCAGTCATCAATTCGGTCGGGCTCTTGCCAACCCGTTCGAGACATTCACTGTGCATGAAGGTGCGGTGGTTGAGGAAAAACCTGAGCAAGTCCAGGTATTGAGGGCCCAGTTGACGACGGAGGAAGAAGTAATTACGCAACCTGGAGTTGAGATTCTCTACCAAAGAACTGGCTCGGGGAGTGTGTGTCATGGCCTCGGTCACTGCTGCCAGCAGAAAATGAAACTTGCCAGAAAGCTGGTGATAAAGTTGGTTCCAGCGTTGCCAGTAGGTGGCGGAAGTTGGCTTTCTTCTGTGCAGCAGGCAGACGGCACGAACCAGATGGAGTGGAGTATGGAAGCGTTGAGCAATGTCAATCAGTTTCAGATCGAGCACCTGAGCAAAGGCGAGGAGGTCGTCCCGCTGCTTTGAGAGTGCGACACGCAATGGATGAATCCGTTGACACCCTGCAACTTCTCGAAGTTTAAGTTCGGCAACGATGAAGTCAAATAACTCTTGCCGGTCTGCTAAAGGAGGGCCTGCCAGTGCCAAAATGTCATAACTGAGCCAGTGAGTGAGTGTCTTGACATCCCTAGAGAGTTGAACAGCCTGTTGCTCTGCTTGACGAGCAAGGGTCAGCTTGGTTGAGAGTCTATTTCCACAGCTCTGTTGTTTGGCTCGCTGCATCTGCGGCTCAAGCTTCTGCCGTCGTGAAGTCGCTCCTGCTGCTTGGCGAGAGAGGATATTGGTCAAACTCTGGCACTGTTGCTGGATGTGAAACAGATCGCCGTGGCATGGTGTATCCCCAAATGCTACTTTCTGCCCTGCCCTCAGTCCTTGGCTGCATCGGCAATCGTATACTCTGGATTCAGCCCTTGCTCCATCGCCTCCAGCAGATAAAAGCCCCAAGTGTTTTCGTCTCTAGATTCAGCCGCCGCTAGCAAATAGCAGTAAGTGGAGCGAGCATCTACTCCCACCAACACAGGTCGCCCGCCTTGGTAAATCTCATCGTGTAGTCCCACGCGAACATTTGATAAGTCTTGAGACTGGTTAATTGCCGCTGCTTGAAAAGCAGCAACTTGCAGACGATTGTGAATTGTCCCCACACTGATTGGCAGGTCGAATAAATCCCTCAACAGTTCCACCACTCCTCGATAAGAACAGTGGCAGATCAGAACTAGTGCCAAAATTAACTGAAATAGCCATGTCTGCGTTACTGGCAGATAGAACAGCACTTCCTGCTCTTTTTTAGCATCACGGAAAACTTTATCTAGTGCCGCCTCTGCTTTCTGGCGTTGTTGATAAAAAAACTTCCGACTCACCTGGTGCTGAGCGGCTAAATCGCTAACAGGCTCGGCTTTGGAGAGAACTTCAATTGCCAAGCTTTTTCTCAAAGCAGGAGGAAGACTGGCAGCGACCGACGGGGATTGACTCATTTTTACGGAGCAGTTTAGGTTAGACGACACCAAACAACGAGTATCTCCGATCAACGCCACTTACCTCAAATCCCAAAGTGTTACCTGGATTTGAACCATGCCGAATATTCCAGCGCTGACCAGGAGAAATTTATCTCCTCTCTGGATCAACCGCTGTGCCTCCTTGGTTTCTATCAGCGTATCTTCAGCGACATTGACATCTTTGCGCTTAGCCGCCCCGTCAATTTGGTGTTGGGCATTACGTGTGGTTCTTTCCAGGTTGAACTTACGCATTGCTCCCGCTGCCGTAGAGAACTGTACCACGATGCGGAAATCGTACCCTCTGCGGAAGGCAATTTTGGGCAAGAAGTTGACCACATCGTCAGTCGCAAAACAGGAATAATCAAAGGTAAAGTCTTCCCCTGAAGTCACTCCCTGTAACATCAGTACCCATTTGGGGATCAGTTTTTCTGCATCTGCCTCGCTCATTGTGGAATGGGCGGGAGTGAGCCGCCAATCCATCACTATTCGTGCTGGTCCACGCCAAGATTTGTTATATCGAAATCCGACTTGGTTCCCCTGTAGGCGAAACTCACCATAGCATTGCAGATCCAGTTGGTCTTCTACTGCCGTATACTTGTCCTGGTTGCCTACCCGCTGTTTGAGCGGAATCGCGGAATCCCTGCTGGGTCCCACTTCCACTTCACCTTAGCTCGCCGCCAGGTCTTACGGAATATTGACAGCCTTCGCCAACTGTCGAAGTATTTGTACGTCTCCGTGCCTGTTAACCACCAGAATCCAAATGCCATGCACGACCAGATGCATAGCGATTCGAGTATGTCCAGATGGAAAGTGACTGATACAAGGTAAGTGAGTACAAAGAAAATACCCTAAAACAACCATTGATTAGGCGGAATAAAGCCGAAACCAGGTGACTTACTAACTGACTGATTAACTGAATAACCTGTTTTCTCAGCTTGTGCCATAGCTTATTGACCTAAACCAATGCCTTTGAGCATCATTGCAGACATCGCCACGAACATCGCAATTCCGATTGCATACCCAAACGCTTCTAGCAGTGGCACTCCTTGCACTCGGTTCAGGAACAGTCCTACTGCAATTCCCACTATTGCCACTAAAGCAATGAAGGCGATCGCAAATCCGAATATCGCGTTCGACATGTCTGCTCCGTTTTGTGCCCCCGCTGCTGTAAAGGCACTGCTAGCTGCTTGTTGTACTGGGTCAAGGAACCCATAACCATCCGCAAAAACGGAAGTCAATTGAGTGACGATTACCGTAACTGTCAGAAATCCTAAAACCACTTGCCAAATCTTCATCTTAGTTTTGAAGGATTTCACTAATGGCTTGAATTGCTGCTCAAAGGTAATAAACAAAAATGCTACAAATCAGGACAATAGCCAGATGTAGCTATGACTATATACCGTTCAACAGGCTGCTATGGCTCCCACCATTGCGGCTACCTACATCTGCCACTTCTTTGACGGCATTTTGCTTCCAGAAATAGCTGTAACGAAACCACACGTTCAGTTTTCATCGAGTTCCTCATGTAGTAAGTGAAGAAATAGATTCTACTTAGAGATTGAACAATGCACAATTTCTCAACAATCACAATAAATAGATGTTTTAGCAGAATGCTTGCTAGTCTCTTGCCCAAGCTACCATCGCTTATTAAATCTAAACTTGCTTGATGAGTCTTTATGCAGTGTTGAAATTCTTGGTAGAGACTCTGAAGGGGTATCAAAGTAGCTGAAAGGGTTGTAGAGAAAAGGTTCCAGCTTTTGTGGTTCAATAAGGAAGGGTCTAATTCTGTCGAAAAGACCTAATTATAAAAAAGCATGCCTGAATTCTACCAAAACTACCTGAAAAGTCAACTACAACCAAGTCAATATCTATTACTGACAATTTTGGTTCACCTGTTA
>JAFAVL010000478.1 GCA_019242465.1 Chroococcidiopsidaceae cyanobacterium CP_BM_RX_35
TACCTGATCGCGTTCCCCAACTAGTTCAACAAGGGAGAGAACTATACGAAGCAGGGCAATTTCCCCAAGCAATAACAGTTTGGCAACAGGCCGCCTTAGCCTTCAAAGCCCAAAAAGACGTGCTCAATCAAGCCATGGTGTTGAGCAATCTCTCCTTGGCTTACCAACAACTTGGACAGTGGTCCCAAGCAACTGCAACCATTACAGATAGCCTGAAACTGTTACAGTCATCGCCATCTGTGGGTAACTCAAAGGGGCGGTCGCAAATACTCGCCCAAGTCCTGAACACACAAGGAAGCCTGCAATTGGCACTGGGACAAACTGAAGCAGCCCTAACCACCTGGCAACGGGCTACTGCCACCTATACTCAAGCAGGTGATGAGGTTGGGGTGAGCCGGAGCCTAATTAATCAAGCCCAAGCGTTGCAGACATTAGGACTTTACGTCCGAGCATCAGAAACATTGAACCAGGTAAATCAAACCCTGAAAAAACAACCGGACTCCCCAATCAAAGCGGCAGGATTGCGGCATCTTGGCAACGCACTGCGGCTAATAGGTAATTTAGATCAGTCCCAGCAGATATTGCAGCAAAGTTTGACCGTAGCCAAACACCTAAAGTCTCCCTTAGATATCGGGGAATCCCTGTTTAGTTTAGGCAATACAGCCCGTGTCCAGCAAAATACTCAAGCAGCGATCGCATTCTATCAACAGGCTGCAACCATATCTTTAACAAGGCTACAAGCCCAATTGAATCAACTCAGCTTATTAATAGAAACTGAGCAATTCAGCACAGCACAGGCATTGTTACCTCAAATCCAATCTGAGATCGCCACCTTACCCTTGAATCAGACTGCAGTCTATGCACGGATTGATTTGGCACTGAGTCTGATGAAGATGGAGAACTCGGGAGCCAGCCGCGTGGGCGGGTTCCCCGACTTGAGCGGACTGGCGCGGTCCCCTTTGGGGATTAGGGGTAGAGGGGGGAAGCTCCAAACTTCAGCACAGCTATTGACTACAGCCGTCCAACAAGCACAAAGTCTGGGAGATCGGCGAGCTGAAGCTTATGCTTTGGGGAATCTTGGTGGTGTCTATGAACAAACCCATCAGTGGTCGATTGCCCAAGATTTGACCCAGCAAGCCCTCCTCATTGCACAATCACTCAATGCCTCCGATATTGCCTATCGCTGGCAGTGGCAGTTAGGACGCTTACTGAAAGCTCAGGGAAACACCCAAGCGGCGATCGCTGCTTACGATGAAGCAGTCAAAAACCTCCAGTCCCTCCGCCGCGATCTCGTCACCATTAACATAGAAGCCCAATTTTCTTTTCGGGATCAGGTGGAACCCGTTTATCGGCAGTTAGTCGATTTACTTCTACCAGCCCAGGGCAATTCTGAACCCAGCCAGCAAAACCTAGTGCAAGCGCGGGCGGCAATTCAATCTTTACAGTTAGCTGAATTAGATAATTTCTTTCGCTCAGCTTGTTTAGAAGCGAAGTCAGTCCTCATTGACCAGGTTGTTGACCAAGATAATTTAACAGCGGCAGTGATTTACCCAATTGTGCTGCCAGATCGCTTAGAGGTAATCTTCAAGCTGCCTCAGCAGCCTCAACTACACCACTACATGATTCGTGTATCTCAGAGCCAGGTAGAACAGACCCTAGGGCAACTGGTGCAAAAGATTACAGAACCCGACACGATTAAAGAAGTTAAGTCTTTAGCTCAACAGGTGCATAGTTGGTTGGTTCAGCCAGCCGAGGCAGAGTTGGTCAAGAGCAATGTCAAAACACTAGTGTTTGTGCTGGATGGTGCCCTACGGAATATTCCCTTATCAGCTCTTTATGATGGCAAGCAGTATCTAGTAGAGAAGTATGCTGTAGCCCTGAACCTGGGTCTACAACTCTTGAACCCTAAACCCGTATCAACAGGACCGCTAAAAGCCCTAGCTGCCGGATTGAGCCAGCCACCGCAAAACCTAAGCTTTCCAGCGTTACCTGAAGTCAAGCTGGAATTCAATCTGATAGATCAAGCTGGTGTGTCTACTAGAGAACTACTCGATCGACAGTTTACCAGCCAGAGTCTGAAGCAAAACCTAAATTTATCTGCTTTCAATGTTGTCCATCTGGCGACTCACGGTCAGTTTAGTTCCCGCGCTCAGGATACATTTATCCTTGCCTGGGATCGCCCAATTAATGTCAACGAGTTGGATATCCTACTCCGAACCAGAGAACAAAGCCAGTCAGAAGCTCTGGAATTACTAGTGCTTAGTGCCTGTGAAACAGCTACCGGGGACAAACGAGCTGCCCTAGGACTCGCTGGAGTAGCCGTGCAGGCTGGGGCACGCAGTACATTGGCTTCTTTATGGCATATAGATGATGAAGCCACTGCAATCTTTGTCGGTGAGTTTTATCGAGAGTTAGCTAAGAACAAGGCGACTAAAGCAGAAGCCCTGCGTGTTGCTCAACTAAGTCTCTTGCAGAAATATCCTAACTACAAGCGTCCTGGCTATTGGGCTCCTTATGTTCTCGTAGGCAATTGGTTGTGAAATTTACTCTTCATTTATGGCTCAATTGGCTTTGAGGAAATGTCACCTAGACCAGCAGATTGCAACAATTTGACCCAACTTGCGTTAAGTGTGGCATCCTTTGGAGCGGCGAGGCGGAGTTCAGCCAGTGTTGTCAGGGCTTCGTACCAGATACCATTGGCAGAATAGATAGTGAACTGCTGTGGTGGTGTTGCTGCCTCTAGCTGCTTTGCTAGGACAGGACTAATTTGCACCCGCTGCACCCATCCTTCAACGTAATCTTCAAGGCCGGATGGCTGTTGTGCGTCACAAGTAGCTTTAGTCTTAAAGAACCAATGGTACAGCTTGCCAATTTTGAGTGGCGCTAATTTAGATGGCAGGGGCAAGCCAATCACACCAGGTATGTCGGTCAGCTTTACAGAAGTCCGGTAGATATCGTTGTCCTCGGCATCTTGCAGCACAAACTCGATAGAGCGCAGAGATGCACGCCCATAAGGAACATAAAACCAAAAGGTGGGATATTCAGCAACTGTCTTTCCCCAAACATAGGTGACCTTTCGTTGCTCCTTACCTAAGGATTGCTCAGCAGCAGGTACTAGAGCAGTAAGAGGCGGCTCAACAACACATTTGTTACCTCTGCCTGCCGCTCCTCTGGAACGTCCAGTCGGAGCCCCATTGTCTGGCAATGGTGGTGGTGCAAATAATTGAACTCCCCAGCTGTTAGGTGTATTGTTGGCGATCGCAACAGGCTTGACCCAGGTGAGCATGGCGGAGCTTGTGCAGCTAACAAGTGCCAAAGTGATAGCGTAAGTGAATCGGATCTTCTGCATAGGGAACCTAACCTGATTTAAGTTATCGTGCCGAGTCCAAAGCTTTATTGCTACTCTTAGTAGATGCCGAACGCAAGCATGCAACTACGCTCCCGCTTGTCGCTACCATGGCTAGTGCTGACGGCACCAGTGGTGCCCAACCACCTTGGGTCAAGAGTGCGAAGCACAGACCATACAAGGTACCAAGAGCGGCTCCGACTGCGATTCCCAAGCTTAGGGGCGTACGGCAGCGCCAGGCAAGTAAACCTCCCACCAAAGACCAGCCCCAGATCCAGAGGGCTTCGCCCCACTGAGGCCAAACCCACAGCTGTGTTCGTCCATCCAGTGCCGCACTCAGGAGCTGACTCACCATCTGCGCTTGTAGAAAAACTCCTGGTATTTGCTGCGGTGAAGTTTCTTGAACAGCATTGTAGGGTGTAGACCAATAGTCACCAAAGCTTGGGTCAGTCACGCCAATCAGGACAATCCGACCTTTCAACTCCGGAGTTGGGGTAATCCGATTGTGTAGGATGTCTGAGAGCGTGATTTGTGGGGCAATATCTTGAAGACTATGGAAGGGGCGGTAATTGAGCAGTAATTGGTGACCTTTCGCATCCACTGTTTGATATCCGCTACTTGGGGCTACCAATTCTTTGAAGACAACTTTACCGAACTGTAAGTACCCTTCTGGAGTGACTTTTGCCCGAATGCCCTTGCCATCTAGGTAAGTGAGTGCCAGATCAAGACTGAAGGCATATTTTGTAGCACAGTGGGACGTGAGGGGTGGGGTCAAATCTAAGAGCTGGCGACGAATGATATTATCGTCGTCAGCGACAACATCACTAAAGCCGTGGTGAGCTGGCGGCACTTCAGGCGGCGGTCCAACGCCATTAGGGTCAAAGTTAGGGTCACTGGCTTTGCAGACTGCGATTAATTGCTCGTTCTGCCGCAGTTGATTTCGTAAATCTGCATAACTGGGCTCTACTGGGAAAGGACGATAGATATCTAAGCCGATGGCTCGTGGTTTGAACTGTTCGAGTTTCTGGAAAAGTTGATTAAGCGAATGATCCGACAGTGAACCCTGTTTCTGCCCTTGAGACTGAACATCTGCCGCAGTTACGGTAACCACTAGAAGACGAGGATCTGGACCTTCGAGCGGACGTAGCTGGAGCAATTGGTCGAAAGCCTGCAACTCTATAGGTTGGAGGATTCCTATCCGCCGCACCCCTACCAGTAAAGAGGAGATAGCAATACTTGCTACCAACAGTGTATGGAGACTGCGCTTAGCAGACAAGATCTTGCGATCGCCTGTTGCCGAGACACCACGTAATGAGAGCCAAGTCGGCGGCACCTCGGCTGGATTTTGGCAAATGACTGGTAACCAGGTTGCACAAGGAAATTGCTCTTCCAAACCTTGTAGCCTTTCCCGCGCTTCCCGGACTGCTAGATACAAAGACTGACCCTGTGCAAAAGCAGATAGAAAATACTTCAAAAATTCTTGTGCTACCCGATCTGGTATAGGCTCCCGCATGACAATGAGTTGCGGAATCTGCAATTTAGTCAGCTCTCGTGCTAATCCCAACCCATCACAAGAGTTAAAAATTGCTAGCTTTAACCCTTGTTCAACAGCTGTTTTGAGGGCGTATTCTAAATCGCCAATTGTGAGGCTATCAGTTTTATTGATATGAATCAGATGAGCTTCCTCATTCTCACGGTTCTGTCGGAGAAGAGTTTGACTTGAACTATGTCCGGCAAAAAAGATCGCATCCCAGCCCTGGCTCCAAAGCTTTTGAGTAAGTTCCTGGCGTTGTGGTTCCACCAGAAAACTAATTTCGGCACCAGGCAATTGCTCTAGCAAAACTCGATCTGCCTGAATGTCAATTCCAGTACTATTACCCAGAATGGCTAAGATTCTGACTTTGTCTCTAGGAGTTGAGGCTCGTCCAACTCGTTCATAGGCTGGAGCACTTAAGGCGATTTCCGCTTTGGGGTAGCGTTTAAACCAATCCCACAGATGCCACGGAAGTCGCTGTAGCCTTATGTCTTCGGTTTGCAGGATCACCCGCACTTCGTCGGATGGCAACAATTTTTCTAGCAATTTCTCTGCGATCGAGCGAAACGACTCAGAATGGAGCCACGAATTCAAACCGTCACGTAATGCTTGAGCAGCACTGTGGCAGTCCTGAACCAGCGAAACGTTGGTGACTTGGACGGCTGCGGCTTCTAAGCGAGAACGCCATTCCAAACTGCGATAAGCAGATTGCCAGCAGAGGTAGTGTTGCAGAACCTCTGGAGCCTTTGGTAGCTTACCCGTGATTTCTGTTGAGGGGCGATCACCGTCCTCTCCGATTTGCAACGTTACTGCAAACCCCTGCTCAAAGTTTCCTTCCCCTAGCTTAAGGACCACTAACTTTGTCACGACTGCTACCGAAGACGAGTTGATTTAATTAAATGACAAAACTTCTGATCGTGCTGACATGATTGAGTTTATTTAACGAACAACCATTCCTGCTGTACAACCTCTCTTGGAATCTTTTATCTACTTATCAGAATCTGGCAAGAAAATTATGCAACCTCCTGCTGGCGATACCATTAACCTCAACTACCCATCCCCTCAATCTCTGCCTCAGCTTGGTGAACTATGCTTCTCAATTTCTCCAACACTTCCCCATCGACCTCTTGCCATAAAGAGCGTTGATGAGCTTCTAGTAATCGTTCTGCCATGTCGCGCAAAGCCCAAGGGTTTTTTTGTTGAATAAATGCCTGAACAACAGGGTCAAATAGGTAAGCTTCTGCTAGTCCTTGATACATGTGATCTTCTACACACCTAGCTGTAGCGTCGTAGGCAAAGAGATAGTCTATTGTTGCCGCCATCTCAAACGCCCCCTTATAGCCGTGGCGCATCACCCCAGCTATCCACTTAGGATTGACCACGCGGGAACGATATACCCGTGCAATTTCTTCCTTGAGCTGGCGGACGCGTGGGTTTGAAGGTATAGAATTATCTCCAAAGTAAGTTTGGGGATTCTGCCCTCGCACTGATCGCACTGCTGCTGTTAAACCTCCCTGAAATTGGTAATAGTCATCAGAATCAAGTAAGTCATGTTCGCGATTGTCTTGGTTATGCAAGACAATCTGCATTTGCAACAACCGCTGCTCAAATGCTTCCGGGGCAGCGCGACCATCAGTAGCAGAGTAAGAACTCCAGTTAATATAAGCACGAGCTAAGTCTTGGTCATCCGTCCAATTTTGCGCCTCAATTAAACCCTGGAGTCCCGCCCCATATGCTCCTGGTTTAGAGCTAAAGACGCGGTAGCGCGATCGCACCTCTGCTTGTTGTGGCGTCAACCCCGTCTGTAGCCATAACTCCGTTTCGTGAGCAACTTGTGCTGCTAAGGGGTTTTTCTCTTTTGGTTCATCTAACGCTGCCACTGCTGCCACTGCCCGGTCAAATAGATCGATCAGGTTAGGAAAAGCATCGCGGAAAAAGCCAGAAATTCGCAATGTCACATCCACACGGGGGCGTTCCAAAACCCAGAGTGGCATAATTTCAAAATCTACCACTCGCCGGGAAACCCTATCCCAGACTGGCTGAACGCCAATTAAAGCCAATGCCTCAGCGATATCATCACCTCCAGTCCGCATTGTGGAGGTTCCCCAAACAGATAAGCCCAGAGTTTTGGGATATTCCCCATGTTCTTGGGTGTAGAGTTCAATCAGTGTAGCTGCAGCTTTACGACCAACATCCCAAGCCGTTTCTGTTGGAATCGCTCGAATATCAACCGAGTAAAAGTTACGACCAGTAGGCAACACCTCTGGACGCCCTCTTGTAGGCGCACCAGCCGGGGCACTTGGAATATAGCGCCCATCTAATCCGTGCAACAGCTGAGTAATTTCTTGATTGGTTTGTTGCAGGGCTGGAAGGAGGTGATCTCGTATCCAGTTTAATTCTGAGAGGAGAGGAGGAGATTGGGGGAACGAACCGCCCCAGCGTAGCGTTAGCGACTTAGCGTTGCCGTAGGTGTTAGCCGTTTGCGAAGCATGCGCGGAGCGCGTAGGCGT
>JAFAVL010000490.1 GCA_019242465.1 Chroococcidiopsidaceae cyanobacterium CP_BM_RX_35
CCGTAAACCTTTCCCATTTCAATTAGTCCACCATCTACAGTGCGAATTCCGTGGTAGGTGTTTAAATAAATAGGAAATAGCACCCCAATTGCCACCAGAAACACCTTGGCTTGTTCCCCAATGCCAAACCAAAGAATCACTAGAGGAATTAACGCCAGGTGCGGAATATTCCGCACCATTTGTACAGTGGTATCTAGGAGCTTTTCTGCTAGGGGAAACAAACCAGTTAACAATCCCAGTCCAAAGCCAATGCCACCACCAATTAGAAACCCTATGCAGGCACGGACAGTACTGACATATAGGTTTCGCCACAGTTCTCCAGACTTGGCAAGTTGAACTGCTGCCTGCAAGACGGATGTTGGGGCGGGGAGAATTCGGGTCGGAAGCCAGCCAACCTGGGAGAGTAACTGCCAGATGATAATTAGCAAGATTGGCACTCCCCAGGGAGCAATTCGCTCCAGCCAGTCCAGTCCTAATTTACGCTTTTTTTTCGGCATTATGGTGATTTAGCATCTCGCTAGAGTTTTCAATCTGGTCAATCTACTGTAGTTGCTGTTTGTTTCTTGGCTTGCTGTTCGGGGAAATTATCATTCGCAACAATCTCGCCAAATGGACTTAAAACCAACTGCTGGTTCTCCGTTGGCAGATGTTCTAAGGGGAGCCGAGGAAACAGTAGTTCTGCTACCCGATACGCTTCTTCCAAGTGAGGATATCCTGAGAGGATGAAGGTCTCAATTCCTAAATTGGTATACTCCAACATGCGAGCGGCAACCGTATCTGGATCGCCTACCAGTGCAGTTCCTGCCCCTCCCCGCACTAGCCCGACTCCAGCCCAGAGGTTGGGACTGATTTCCAAGGCATCGCAGTTGCCCTGGTGGAGTTGGGTCATGCGACGCTGCCCTTCTGAGTCCATGCGGGCATAGGCAGTTTGAGCTGTGGAGATCGCGGCTTCGTCCACATAACGGATCAAATGATTTGCCGCCTCCCAGGCTTCACTGGCAGTTTCACGCACAATCACATGCAGGCGAATGCCAAACCGTAACCTGCGTCCTTCCGCTTCTGCCAACCTGCGGACGGCAGCAATTTTCGCAGCAACGTTTTCTGGTGGTTCGCCCCATGTTAGGTACACGTCCACATGCTTAGCAGCAATCTGTTGCGCAATCGGGGAGGAACCGCCAAACCACAGGGGGGGATAGGGCTGCTGGACTGGGGGAAACAGTAATTTTCCCTCCTGAACGTCAATATAGTCACCCTTTAAACTGGCAACTTGACCACCAGCAATCTGTCGCCACACCGCCAAGAACTCATCGGTCAGCTTATAGCGCTCGTCATGGCCCAGATGTAGCCCATCTCCTGCCAGCTCAATGGGATCTCCCCCCGTCACCACATTAATAAGTAACCTTCCCCCAGACAGGCGATCGAAGGTAGCTGCCATTCTGGCTGCCACTCCAGGCGAGACTAAACCAGGACGGATAGCCACCAGAAAGCGCATCTGCTGAGTGTGAGTGACCAGGGTTGACGCTACAATCCAGGCATCTTCGCAGGATCGACCCGTGGGGAGCAGTGCTCCTGAATAGCCCAAGTGATCCACAGCCTGCGCAATCTGGCGCAAGTAAAGGAAGTCAACCGCTCGTCCCCCTGTCGCTGTACCAAGGTAGCGACCATCGCCATGAGTTGGAATAAACCAAAGTAGTTGCATCTAGAATCTCCCCGTCTCTACTGCTATGGTGTCTTTGGGCTAGCCTGTGCTGAAGGCGCTTGAGCAAGGGTTTGAACATCCTGCTTCACATTGACTTGCTTAGGGATCAGTCCCAGCTGCAAAAACGTATCAGCGATCTTTTGCTGATATGTCACTGTTTCTGGTTGAATCGGCTCAAACTGATAGGAGCGACCTCGCAATGCCTCTGTCAGCGTTGGCACATCAATTCCTATTTGCGGTGAGAGGATAGTTGCCGCCTCTTGCAGATGGGCTTTCGTCCAACTGTCTACCTTTTCTGTTTCTTCGACAATCACCTTCACTCGGTCAGGGTGCTGCTCAGCAAATGATTTGGCTGCTAAATAAAACTGCCGATTTGCCGCCAATCCTTTGCCATCCTGTAGTACGCGAGCCCCAACTGCCCGTTTCGCAACTGTCAAGTAGGGCTCCCATATCACCCAAGCATCGACATTTCCTTGGTCAAAGGCAGCTCGAGCATCAGCTGGTGGCAAATAAACTGGCTGAATATCGCTGTACTGCAATCCTGCTGCCGTTAATGCTTGTACCAACAAATAATGCACATTAGAGCCCTTATTCAGCGCCACCTTCTTGCCCTTCAACTCCGCCACTGTTTGAATTGGAGAATTTTTGGGAACCAGAATCGCTTCCCCTTCAGGATCGGGAATTTCATTGCCAAGGTAGACTAGAGGGGCACCCGCCGCTTCCGCAAATATTGGCGGCGTTTCACCAGTAGATCCGTAGTCGAGGCTGCCTGCATTCAGCGCTTCTAGCATTTGAGGTCCGGCAGGAAACTGAATCCACTGCACCGAAACACCCTGAGACTTCAAGCGCTGGTCCAAATTTCCCCGCGCTTTCAAGAGGAAGAGCGTTCCGTATTTCTGGTATCCAATTCGGACAGCATTGCTTCGATTGTTTTGGGATGCGCTTACATTGCTGACTGATGCAGAGCCTGGAGGATTGGTAGAGCCTCCTGCCGCGCAGGCAGACACTGTTACACTCAGACCAAAGCCAATCGTGAAGAGAAGGGCAAAGGTTTTGATCGAACGCGTTCTTTTGAAGAAATGTTGATCGATTTGACTAAATCGCCTCCAGAAAGACGATATCCATTGGGTAAACGATTGCAGTACCCTAAACTGCGGCGCTTGGAAGGTGAACATTAGCGGGAACACTCGCTTGAGTATAGTACAGTAGATTGGTAGATTTATCGGTATTTACAATTAAGTTCGGATTATGCCACAGATTAATCTGTGAATACAAGGCTACTGACAAAAAAATACGTTATTTCTATCGACTTATCGTACTTAAATTAGATAAGGAGCCTGACTTCAGTCAACAGCACACCGCCTTTGCACAGGGTCACCTTTCTCCCTGAGGCAACCTCAGGGAGAAAGGTGACTTCGTGAAAGCAGCGTTGACTGCTGCAATCGCACTACTCACTTCCGCAGTCAAAACTGTTTAGATACCGTGGCTTTTGCCAATCACCCAATGGCGACGGAAGAAGCGGGAGAGAGCTGATTCTTCCAAAGATAAATAGATTGGACGTCCATGAGGACAAGTACGAGGGTGGCGGGTACCTCGCCATCGATCTAAGAGAGTTTGCATTTCCGTCAGACTCAGGGGTGTACCATTACGAATAGCTGTACGGCAGGCAGTTGCTACCTGGGCTGCTTGCAAGTCACCACCCCAGCTTAGTTCTAAGAGTGCTTCGACGCAGTCATCTCGATGCAGCAGGAGTGCTGGCACAGTGCGAACTGCCCATAATTGCTCGCCAAAGGGTTCTACTTCTATGCCGAGCCGTTGCAGCTGCAATTGCTGAGCTAAAGATAGGGATTTGAGAATCGCTGGCGGTTCTTGGGGAACAAGTTGCCAGTTGTCTAGGAGTTGCTCATACAGCACCCGCTCATGAGCAATATGCTGCTCCACTAACCATAATCCTGAGGGGTGCTCCGCCAGAATGTAAGTGTTATGTACCTGAGCAACAGCTCGGAGTTGGATCAGTGGGTGGGAGGTACTCTCTTCAGTTTCTACTGCTTCTTGCCCAACTGGTGCAGGTTGAATCGAACGACTTGTAGCGTAAACACCTTGAGCTTCTGCTGCCTTAAGGAGTTTTCCTACCCGCTCAGCGTGGACAGCCTCTGGTAGGTTCGCAGGACTGATACGTAGGGCTTGCTCAATCGTCTGAGTAATTTGCTCCTGCCAGTAGCTCAACTGGTGCAAATAAATCTCTGCCTTGGCAGGATGGCGGTTCCAGTCAATTTGATCGGGAGCAACATGCAGATGCAGGAAACAGACGGGATAGCGATCGCGTGGTAGAGTTCGCGCAGTCACCTTAAGAATCGTTTGCTCTATTTCTGGTAATTTCACCATCCGTCCATTAACTGCCACCCGCACCCAATCGGGGCGGTGGCGATGGCAACGATCCGGTAAACCTATAACTACCTGGATTGAGGCGTGAGGCATTACCTCCACTTTGATTTCCTGCAAATCACTCAGCCGCACCTGACGCAGGATCTGAGGCAGCAGTTGATGAGTCGTCATGCCCGGACTTAGGGTGAACCATTCGCGGTCGTTTTGCCAAACCTGCCAAGTCACATAAGGATGACACAGAGCAATTTGCCAAATTGTGGCTTGCACTGCTCTCATCTGTTGTGCTGGTGAGGGCAATCCCTGGCGGCGGCTAGACCAATTGGCAAATAAATTGGTAACTGTCACCACTGTGCCAGGAGCGATCGCTACAGTTTCTATTTGTGCTGGCTGTCCTTGGGAGCTGTAGACAATACGCCATCCCTCACTTAACAGGGCTCTGCGGCTCAAAATCTCTAGCTCTGCCAGTTGAGCTATACTGTGTAACGCCTCACCCCGAAATCCTAGACTGGTAATCTTCCAAAGATCCTCACAACTGCGAATTTTACTAGTGCTATGTGCAACTGCCGCTTGCTGCAAATCTGTTAGGTCCATCCCACAGCCATTATCTGCTACCCGCACTCGCCACTGCTGGGGCCATAGAGACAAAACAATGCGTGTTGCTCCAGCATCGAGAGAATTTTCTACCAATTCTCGTACCACAGCAGCTAGGGAGTCGATCACCTCACCAGCCGCAATCCGATGCACAACTTCTGTTGGTAAGGATTGAATGCCAAGTTCCATAAGATCTAGTCTGACGCAAACTCACGACAAATGATGAAGGGGGATACAACCATTTGTAAAATAGTTCGTGAGTTGTGGCGTGACGAAACCTAAGCCCGCTTTACTCAGCACATTCAGTTTTCATAATTAGTTGTAAGACGATAAAAATGCTCTCTCGTCGTAGTATAGGCGAAAGAGCATTGTATGATTCTGTTGTTCTAGATGTCCTTGTGTATAACCATAAGTCATAAGTGTGCAGTAAACATGGCAATGGGATGACAGTGCTATGACCTTCCTGTGCAGGAGTAGTAATGACTGAGCTGCTAATAGCTGCATGGCTACTTCTCTAAATCCAAACTGTCTGCATTGATGATTCGGGCTACCGTTAGAGTCACTCCAAGCAGCCACACCAGCTATACTTGTGTCTGCATAATTCCAAGGCAACGATGAATAGTAGTACCTTCTGGTAGATGCGGAAAGAACAAAATGAAAAACGAGATCAAAATCAATCAGATTTCGCCAAAAGTTTTTGAATGGTATTTGGATTACCTACAATCAGTTGATACACGGGACATCGAAACCTTTAGCAAATTTCTAGCCAACGAGTGCGAGTTTCAGTTCGGCAATAATTCAGGTGTTAAAGGTAAAACGGAGATTCTCGAAGGACTCAAAAAGTTCTGGATGACTTACAACGGTGAAGAACACGTTTTGCAAAACATTTTGGGTAATGACAAATGTTTTGCGTTGGAAGCAATCAACGTTTTTCAGCGCCAAGACGGAAAAGAAGTTTCGATTCCAGCGGTTGCTATCACTGAGCGTAACGAGGATGGTCTAGTCATTTCGTTTCGAGTTTTTCTTGACATTGCGCCGCTTTATGCATGAAGGTTAAAACAACTTATTCTAATTTTCTATAGTCTCCTGACTTACCACCCGTCTTACTTACCAAGTGAATTGATTCAATCTGGATTGACTTTTCCAGGGCTTTTGCCATGTCGTAAAGGGTAAGCGCTGCTACAGAAACAGCTGTCAGCGCTTCCATTTCCACCCCCGTTTCGGCTTTGGTGACTACCTCTCCCCGTAGCTGATAACCAGGTAGCTGGGGATCAGGAATTAGCTGGATCTCTACTTTGTGGATAGGCAGGGGATGACAAAGGGGAATCAGTTGAGCGGTTTGCTTAGCTGCCATAATTCCAGCTAGCCTTGCCGTTCCCAACACATCGCCCTTAGGAGCATTTCCTGCTTGAATCGCGGCGAAAGTCTGTGGCAACATTCGGACTCTGGCGGCTGCGACTGCTTGGCGGACAGTTGGCTCTTTGGCAGACACATCAACTATTTGGGCTTGCCCCTGGTCATCTAAATGAGTCAACGTTCTCCCGGAGGCTTCCTCCGGGAGCAACGCTAAAGACTTCGTCGAATTTGATGGTAGCTGTTGAAAATTTTGTGTCATTTCCTCACGCCCATATCTGTATCTGCTCAGATATGATAGTATAGTTATCTATTGAGGGCTTGTAGCTCAGTGGACTAGAGCACGTGGCTACGGACCACGGTGTCGGGGGTTCGAATCCCTCCTAGCCCGTTTAAAGAGAGCAGATGAGCAAAGCCTCTTGCTCTCTTCTTAATCTTGTCCCCCTTCTTCTCCAACCACCTCTCGCACCCGGTAGATAGGGCGTCCCTGGGATTCATGGTAAGTTCGCATTAGCAGTTCGGCTAACAGCCCAAAACAAAACAACTGCACCCCAGTCACCAACAACAGGACTGCCAGAATTAGTAGAGGACGATTGCCGATGCTTTTACCCTCTACAAGCTTTAAGAAAGTCAAATAAAGTCCCAACAGTGTCCCCGAAACCATTGATAGCAAACCAAACAACCCAAACACATGCATAGGACGGGTTAGGAACGTTTGCATAAACTTAATCGTTAACAAATCCATCAACACCCGGAACGTCCGCCACAACCCATACTTACTTCGACCATAGCGACGGGCATGATGACGCACGGGCAACTCAGTAATTTTCGCCCCTTCGATATAAGCCAAAACTGGTAAAAATCGGTGTAACTGACCATAGAGATGCATATCTGCCACGAGTTCTGAGCGGTAGGCTTTGAGCGAACAGCCATAGTCATGCAACTTTACCCCAGTAATTCGCCCAATCAGCCAATTCGCAATCTTAGAAGGCAGTAACCGAGTCAGAGTTGCATCCTGACGTTGCTGACGCCAACCACTCACTAAGTCATAGCCCTCTGCCAACTTAGCAAGCAGTCGCGGAATATCAGCCGGGTCATTTTGCAAATCACCATCCAAAGTCACAATAGTCTTTCCACGGGCATAGTTAAACCCAGCCGCCATAGCAGCCGTTTGCCCATAGTTGCGGCGGAGCAGCACGACCTTTAAGTCTTGACGCATCCTAGCTTCCTGCCTCAAAAACTCAGCCGAACCATCCGTCGAGCCATCATCCACAACAATGATTTCATAACTCAAGGGAATGCCTGTGGCAGCTCCGGCAACTTCCTTAAGCAAGCTCAATTGGCTATCACTCATAGTATTGGCGATCGCCTCAATTAAATGAGGTAAACTTTCCACCTCATTCATCACAGGCACCACCACCGAAACAGCCAATAACCCCTCAACTGCCGCACCAGCATACCCAGCAGTCCCCGAAAAAACCAACCCACTCCTCATATAACCTCCCCTCCTCTGCGATCTCCGCGTCTCTGCGGTGAGTCAGCGCTGCAGGAGGGTTTCCCTCCGTAGACGACTGCGAACCCGGAGGGTTCGTAACTCCTCACCACTCTCCCCGCCCGTCGCAACTGCTGATAATACAACCGACTCACCGCATCTCCCTGGGTCGAAAGCTGATCAATCCCGATGCCATTGCGACCCACATCTTGCCCAGAACTATGGATATAATATCCCGCTCCTAGATAGAGTCCCACATGTGTTGCTTTTTCAGCTATCCCAAAGAAAACCAGATCGCCCGGTATCATTGCCTCAATCGCCACTGCCTGCGTAAACGCCTCCTGCTGATAGGCATCTCTAGGCAACCAAATACCGATTGAAGCAAAAGCTGCCTGCATCAATCCAGAACAGTCATAATTTGGTCCTACTGTACCACCCCAGAGGTAGCAATTTGGCTGTTGCATCGCTGCTTTGGCGAAGCTAATGACCGTAGCTATGCGAGTCCTAATTTCAGCTTCACTAAGAGCGATCACTTGATAAGGCATCTCCACTGGCTGTAATCTACTCAAATCTTGCAGCAACAGCCAGCCCGAATATTCATCCTCACATAGACACACCTCAGCAGCAACCTGCTCTAAGCTATTGACCCGTAAGTGCCGCCCAGCTGCTGCCTGAGTTGCCAAACGGGTGCAGTAGGAAGAATCATAAAGGTTCAGATCAGCAAGACAGCGGTGTTCACAAGGTTCTACTATGTCCATTTGTCTTCTTAGAAATGAGGACGACGGGTTCGCTTTCCAATGCTAAGACTCCGAAGACATACTTGTGAACTCAGCGTAGCGTTTCTCGGCGCCCAAGCAGCAATGTCTTGTAAAAAGTGCTTTGGGTTTTAGCCGCACCTTGCCGCTTTCACATCATTAAAGTTGCCTAAAAAAAGTACAACAATGTTTTAGTCTATGCATTAAACACCTCCAAGCGCACTAGTTATTAAACTAGACTGTCTAGTTTGCTCTTTATCACAGCTTCCCCAGCATTAGACCTGACAATGACATTTTTCCATCAAGACGAACAACTCCAACATCTTGGTAGCCAGATCCTAGAAGCAACTTGGGCACAATTTTCTGACCTTAAGCGGAACCAAATTGCCCTGACATGGATTGTCTACGACCCCCCAGTGTTAGTTAATACTGGTGGCGCTCTTAGTCCCCAAGCCTTCTGGGAGCATCCAATTCGTGGCTTTAGCTATCGCGGTGATGAGCGAATTTATCCTGCCAGCGTGGTGAAACTGTTTTATCTCGTGGCAGTACAGGAATGGTTGGACAAAGGTATGCTCCAAACCTCAGCCGAGCTAGAGCGAGCCATGAACGACATGATTATCGATTCTAGTAATGATGCTACCAGCCTAGTTGTCGATGTCCTCACAGGCACGACATCAGGACCAGAATTACCATCAGGACCATTTGCAGCCTGGAAGTCCCAGCGTAACATTGTCAACCGTTATTTCCAGTCCCTAGGCTGGTCAGAGTTAGAGACGATAAACATTAACCAAAAAACTTGGGGTGATGGTCCCTACGGACGCGAACGGTTTTTTTTGGGGGAGTTAATGGAAAATCGTAACATGGTAACGACGAATGGCACGGCGCGGCTACTGCACAGCATCGTTGGTGGAGTGGCAGTATCAGCAGAGCGATCACAAAAAATGATGAGTTTAATGAAACGCCAGCTAACTGATGCGGTGATTCAAGACACTGAA
>JAFAVL010000564.1 GCA_019242465.1 Chroococcidiopsidaceae cyanobacterium CP_BM_RX_35
CGATTGGATAACGTGCAGCAGTAATGAAAGCTTCTGCCATTCCAGCTAGATTATGAGCTTCGATGACTGAAATTGATGATTGATTTAAATTTTGATCAATGTAATTGTGTAGAGGCATTTTGCTAGCACGAAAGTTAATCATGCCAACTTGAAGCCTAAGTAAATCTTTATTTGATCCTGTAGAAAATAAATTATCGAAAACCTCAATTGTTTGTTTTTGTACTGGCTTAGAGTGTTCGTGGAACCACAGCCCTGCCTTGTAAATACGCTCCTCTGCAAGTGTTCTTGACTTGCTAGCTCTGAAGTGGTTTGACCAATGATCTACATTAAAATCAATCTGGTTCGGCAGCGTAATTTCTCTGTTTTTCTTACTTTTATATGCACTATCTCTAACTGCTTTCATAAAGTTATGGCACATAACTTTAACAACTATTTCCTGATTACTTCACTTTTGAGCTTGCTCAGAGAAGTTGCCAGAGCTACCTCCAGCAAACCCTTGAGTTCAACTTAAAACTTCTACTTTCCGCAAATCTCAACTAAAATGCCATCTAAGTCTCGCACATAACCTATCATTTGCCCCCATGGCTTGACTTTGGGTTCTACAACAGCTGCAGCACCAGCCTCTACAGCGCTGGCAAAAACTACTGGTACATCGTCTGCCACAAAACCAACTTCAATCCCAGCAGGTAGATTCGATCGACTATTTTCTTGAAAGCCTTGTGGAAGATTGAGGCGCGCCAGTTCAGTTGAGGCAAAAGCGAGAGTTGTTCCACCCGTTTCCATTTCCGCGTACTGCTTACTTTCGTGGATAAACCGCTGTTGCAAACCAAATGCTCTCTCATAAAAAGCAACTGATTGGGGAACATTCTTGACATAGATAATTGTGTAGGAGAATGTAACCACTTTTTTGTCTCTTACAGAAACTGATGAGGCAAGCTTAGTACATTTGTTCTTGTTGGTCAAGTACCAATGCTCGCTCCCACTCAACCTTTAACCTTCCTGGACGCAATCATACCTGTCATGTTTTAATGTAAGTAAGTACTTGCATTTATGCTTGTCAGCTATTCAAATCAAAGGACTGCTCAGACCCGTACCCGGTTGTTGAAGGCGGCCATTACGGACATGACGAGCTAACTTCTTTCCCAAGCACATATGGTAAAAACCCTTAAACGTCCAACTCTTACCCGCATAAAACAATCAAGTGCGAAACAATCTGGTCCCTATGTCCAGGGACCATTAAAGTGGGCGATCGCATTTACAGCATCCCTAGGAGCAATTCTGGAAGTCATTGACACCAGCATTGTCAATGTGGCTTTAAACGATATGCAAGGAAACCTCGGTGCGACTGTGAGCGAAATCGGCTGGGTTTCAACTGGTTACACAATTGCTAACGTGATCCTGATCCCGCTAACAGCTTGGCTAGGAGATTACTTTGGACGCAAGAGGTACTTCATCTTCTCGCTGGTTGGCTTCACGCTCTCCTCAGTTTTGTGTGGTCTATCTTCTAATCTAACGATGTTGATCGCCTCACGCATTCTCCAGGGCTTATGTGGTGGTGGGTTGCTTGCCAAAGCGCAGGCTATTCTGTTTGAGACTTTCCCACCCGCAGAGCAGGGCATTGCTCAGTCAGTGTTTGGGGTAGGAGTCATTGCAGGCCCTGCCATCGGACCAACCCTCGGTGGTTATCTGACCGATAATCTAGGTTGGCGCTGGATTTTCTTTATCAATGTGCCTTTCGGTGTCCTTGCAGTCATCATGGCAATGCTATTCCTACCGAAGGATAGCTCCTCCACGCGATTCAAGGGTTCGCCTGTGGAAGCTCCGGCGACTCAAGAGCGCAAGCTCAAAAACCGGACAGTAGATTGGTTGGGAATCGCACTGTTAGCCCTCGCGGCAGGTAGCCTACAGACTGTACTTGAACAAGGTCAGCAAGACGACTGGTTTGCCTCTAGCTTGATTAAGAACCTGGCAATCGTCGGTGTGATCAGCTTAGGACTTTTCATCTGGCGCGAACTCACAGCTAAATATCCAGCTGTCGATCTGAGAGTTCTGCGTCACCCCTCTCTAGCTGCCGGGAGTCTTTACTCAGGAATTCTAGGGATGGGACTTTATGGAGCGCTGTTTGCTGTGCCGCTTTTTACTCAAAGTGTACTCAACTTTACGGCAACGCAGACGGGACTATTACTAGCTCCTGGGGCTTTAGCATCAGCAATTGTCATGGTGCTATTAGGCAAAATATCTAACAAGATTGATGCCAGGATACTAATTGCAATCGGGGCAGTGGGAACTTCCTGGGTGATGTTTCAACTAGTTGCTATTACTCCCCAAACTGGACCTGATCAGCTATTTTGGCCATTATTGGAGAGAGGAGCCTTCAGCGTTCTGATGTTTCTCCCCTTGAGCCTGGCAACTTTAGCCCCACTGCCCTGGCAAGATATCGCAGCAGGAAGTGGCTTCTATAACCTCACACGCCAGCTAGGCGGCAGCGTCGGGATTGCTATACTTACTACCCTGCTATCTCGACGCGAGTTTTTTCACCGAGCAAGGTTGGTAGAGCATATTAGCATCTACAATCAACAAACCAACCAGCGTCTCGATGTGCTGAATGGGGTACTCCAAAGTCGGGGAATGGACCCTGTGACAGCCCACCAGCAGGCAATTGCCTTGGTCGAGAGGTCGATTGATACGCAAGCTGCCATCATGTCATACTCCGATATCTTTTGGTTTGTGGGAGTCGTATTCCTCGCCTCTCTGCCCCTACTGCTATTTCTGGGTAAAGGCGGCAAGAGCGATAAAGCGGTATCTGTCCACTAGCAAAGAGCTAAATCATCTACATTCACAATCCTCAACTTTTCCAGCAAACACGTCAATGAGCTTGCTATGTAATAGAGGATGAAGCAAGACCGCTTCTGGAGCCCTGCGACTTGTCAGTTGTAAGGTTGACTCGCGAATACCAAACTCCTCTTCTAGACAGACTTGCAGTTGCCTTAACAATCGGTCTCGCTGCTCCCCATCTAGTGGTTCCACAGTTAGATGGGCACTGAGTGCTACTTGACCTGAAGTAATCGTCCAGATATGTAGCTTTTCCACACGCTCAACCGAGGCAAAGGAGTTCAAAACCGCTTCAACTTTGCCGGGGTCAGTTGAGCAAGGTGCATACTCCATCAAAACCTCTAGACTCTCCCGGACTAGAGGCAGGGCATTTAAACCTACAGAGCAGGCAATTAGCAAACTTACGACTGCATCGATCCACGCCCAATTCCAAAAGTAAATCACAGTAGCAGCAAGAATGATGCCCACAGAACTTGCCGCATCTGCCATCGAATGCAGCCAAGCTCCCCGCAGGTTCAGATCATTACAGCTGGCTTTGTGCAGCAGAGCCATATTGATACTATTGACTGCTAGACCAATTATTGCCACAATTACCATCGCCAAACCAGATACTGATGCTGGTGATTGAAATCGCTCAACAGCTTCCCAGGCAATTAGACCAGCGATCACCAACAAACTTAGACCATTCCCCAAAGCTGCCAGAATTTCGATGCGTCGATGTCCAAAGGTTGCTTGACCAGTTGCCGGGCGCTGTGCCAGCCATGTTGCTGTTAGTGTCAATCCTAGACCAGCCACATCAGAGAGTATATGTCCAGCTTCTGCCAAAAGTGATAAACTATGGCTCCAAAGCCCTGTCGTTAGCTCTGCGATAAATAAACTGCCGAGAATCCCTAAAGCTGTCCACAATAGCCGCGTCTTTGAGCTACTCTGACTATCTTCATTAATTAAGTATGAATAATTACAGCAAGGATGCACGATCGCGGCACCACGATGACCATTACGCTCCTTGACTAACAAAATCATCTAATTACACCCGTTTCTATAGAATTAGCAAGTGACCCGAAACCAATTCTTAGCTAATCAAGTTCAATTAAACACTAAGGCTTGGTTAACTTTGTGTAAAGCTATGGGGACGAAAATCAGTTTAACTCTCTGTGCTATCCTACTAGGGGCTAGAAGTTAGAGGCACCAGTAAATGCCTTAACCCAATCTTCATTTAATGAACTATCCCACTGTCAGTGTTACTCCCTCCTTCGCTGACTCGCTAATCTGGTCTAGCTTGCTGCAACAACTGCTAGATCGCCAATCACTGTCTCGTTCCCAAGCAGCAGAACTCATGCGAGGATGGCTGCTTGAGACAATTCCTCCAGAACTGTCTGGGGCGAT